>JAJRRG010000236.1 GCA_024279675.1 Alphaproteobacteria bacterium | reverse complement strand
TTTGGTGGCGGCCGGTTTTTATATGATTTCATGACATATCCCGCGCTTGCCACTGGTACCTTTTATCTTTTGGCAGGACCAAATTATGACTTCGAGCAATTCACCGATTCAGCTTTATAATACGATGAGTAAATCCAAACAGGTGTTCACACCTTTGGATGAGAAAAATGTACGCATGTATGTGTGCGGGCCCACGGTTTATGATCATGCCCATATCGGAAATGCACGCCCGGCGATTGTATTTGATGTGCTGTTTCGTTTGTTACGTCATGTATATGGGGAAAATCATGTCACCTATTTGCGCAACATTACCGATGTTGACGACAAGATAAACGCAAGGGCGGCGAGGGACTTCCCCAACTTGTCCCTAAACGAAGCGATCAAAAAACTTACCAAAACAACAGAGCAGCAATATCAAAGTGATATGAGCGAACTGGGATGTCTTGAGCCAAGCGGCCAGCCGCGCGCCACAGATCACATCGCTGAAATGGTCACAATGATTGAGGAACTGATCGCCAAAGGCCATGCCTATGAGGCCGAAGGGCATGTTCTGTTTGCGGTCAAAAGCTATAAACAAGATGATGAGGTTAAATATGGTCGGCTGGCACGCCGCTCGTTGGACGATATGATTGCCGGTGCGCGGGTGGAAGTCGCCCCCTATAAGCGTGACCCCATGGACTTTGTATTGTGGAAACCCTCAGACGCTGGGCTACCCGGTTGGGATAGCCCTTGGAGCAAAGGGCGGCCCGGTTGGCACATTGAATGTTCTGCCATGAGCAAGAAGTATCTTGGTGAAGTGTTCGATATTCACGGTGGCGGCATTGATCTTTCGTTCCCCCATCATGAAAACGAACTGGCTCAATCCTGCTGCGCCAACGGTACAGAGGAGATGGCACAGATTTGGATGCACAATGGATTTTTACAGATCAACGGTGAAAAAATGTCCAAGTCTGAAGGTAATTTCTTCACGGTGGATGAGCTTTTACATACGGAAAAATTCGGCGGTCAACAATGGCCCGGTGATGTGTTGCGTGTGGCGATGTTGATGAAAAGCTACCGTGAGCCCATAGATTTTTCATTAGGAAAACTAGAGGAAGCAACCAAAATTCTCGCTCGCTGGAAAAAATCCATGGCCGATTTAGGTTTGAGTTTTACCGAAGAAACCCGCGAGGAATATGCCGGGTTTGGTCCCTGTTCAAAAATGGTAGCAGCCCTGTCCAATGATATGAACATGGCTGGAGTTTTGGCTGAACTGCATCGCCATTCCAAAGGCGATCGTTTGCACAACGCTAGGCGACTGTTTGGCTCGCTCAAGCTTTTAGGAGTGGTGACTTTTGATTCCATGCGGGCATGGGAGAAAATACAAAATACTGACACGACAAATATTGATACAGCGCCAATTGAGATGGCAATTACTTCTCGCTTAACTGCCCTTACTGAAAAAAACTGGGCAGAAGCCGACAAAATTCGTGACGAATTAGCGGCTGAGGGCATTAAGCTGATTGATGGAAAAGACCCTGAAACGGGTGCACGAACAACGACTTGGGAGGTTGTGAAATGAAAGCTAACCAAAAAAATGAAAATTTACGTACCGCTTACCCCATAGTTGAACCCTTTGAGACGGGGTTTCTAAATGTTGGTGATGGCCACGAGATATATTATGAACGCTGCGGCACCAGGGGTGCAAAGCCCGCTGTGTTTTTGCACGGGGGGCCGGGTGGGGGAATTGAACCTGCCTATCGCGGTGCGTTCGATCCGGCTTCTTATGATGTTTTATTGTTTGACCAGCGCGGGTGTGGGCGCTCGCGTCCCCACGCAAGTATTGAAAACAATACCACATGGCATTTGGTTGGTGACATTGAGGCCCTGCGCGAACATATCGGGGTCAAAAATTGGCAGGTGTTTGGCGGCTCCTGGGGTTCAACGTTGGCGCTGGCCTACGCTCAAAAACACCCCTCGCGCGTCAGCGAATTGATCGTTCGCGGCATTTTTACCTTGCGAAAAGCCGAACTACATTGGTTTTACCAGTTTGGCGCATCTGAGCTTTTGCCCGATAAATGGCAGGTTTTTCTCGATCCGATTCCACAAGATGAACGCCATGATTTAATGGGCGCCTATCATAAACGTCTGATGGGAGATGACAAGGAAGCGCGCCTATCAGCCGCTAGCGCGTGGAGCACGTGGGAGGGGAGCGCCATAACTTTGTTGGAAGATAAAAAGATTGAAACAACATTTGCCGATCCCTATTATGCACTTGCATTTGCCCGAATTGAAAATCACTTTTTTACCAATGCAGGTTGGATGGACGAGGGCCAACTTATCAACAATGCCCACAAACTTAAGGATATTCCCGGCGTGATTGTGCAGGGGCGCTACGACATATGCACGCCAGCCACAACCGCGTGGGATTTGCATAAGGCGTGGCCTGAGGCAGAATTTCATATGATCCCGGACGCCGGGCATGCTTTTTCAGAGCCGGGCATCACGGATGCCCTCGTGCGCGCGACTGATATGTTCGCGAAAAAGGGATAATGGATATGACAAAAAAAGAACGTCTTTACCTGTTTGATACGACCCTGCGCGATGGGGCGCAGACCATGGGTGTCGAGTTTTCCCTTGATGATAAAATTGCGGTAGCAAAACTTATCGAGCAAATCGGGGTAGACTATATTGAGGGCGGCTATCCCGGCGCGAACCCTGTTGACAGCGAGTTTTTTGAGCAAAATCGAACCCAGTCTGCGACCTTCACCGCCTTTGGTATGACCAAGCGGGTGGGACGGTCTGTGGAAAATGATCCCGGATTGCAAATGCTGCTCAACGCCAAATCAGACGCCATTTGCTTTGTGAATAAGGCATGGGATCATCAAATTATCAACGCTCTGGGCATTGATCTGGATGATAATCTGGAAACGATTACCCATTCAGTAAAAGCCACACTGGCTGTTGGAAAAGAAGCGTTGCTGGATTGTGAGCATTTCTTTGACGGCTACAAATCCAACCCCGAATATGCCCTGTCCTGCGTAAAAGCGGGCCTTGATGCGGGCGCGCGCTGGATTGTGCTGTGCGACACCAATGGTGGTACATTGCCCCGTGAAGTAAGCCGCATCGTCAAAGCGGTGACTAAAGTTTGTCCCGGTGAAAAACTGGGCATTCATGCCCATGATGATACCAGCCATGCGGTCGCCAATTCCCTTGCGGCGGTGAATGCCGGGGTACGGCAAATTCAAGGGACTTTGAATGGTATTGGCGAAAGATGTGGCAACGCAAATCTGGCGACCCTTATCCCAACATTGATGTTGAAGGATGAGTATTCTGACAGGTTTGAGACCAATATCAGTTCTGAACAACTTGCTCAGCTGACCCGCGTTTCGCGCACCTTTGATGATATGCTCAACAGAGCACCCAATCGGCAAGCCCCCTATGTTGGTGCGTCAGCCTTTACCACAAAGGCCGGCATTCACGCCTCTGCCGTGGCAAAAGACCCAACTTCCTACGAACATATCGATCCCAAAGAGGTGGGCAACCAACGCTCGATTATGGTTTCGCAACAGGCGGGAAAATCCAATCTATTAATCGCGCTAAAACGCCACGACATACGTATTGATAAATCTGATCCGAGATTGGATGGCCTGTTGCGCGAGGTCAAGGAACGCGAAGCCCGTGGATATTCCTATGATGGGGCTGATGCTTCCTTTGCCCTGTTGGCCCGTCGCTCGCTTGGGTTGTTGCCCACCTTTTTTGATGTGGAGAGTTATCGCACAACGATTGAGAGACGACATAATGCCAAGGGCGAACAAATAACCATGTCCGAAGCGGTGGTGAAAATCCGTGTGGACGGAAAATTGCTCATGTCCGTTGCGGAGGGAAATGGCCCGGTCAATGCGCTTGATATGGCCCTGCGTAAGGATTTAGGGAAATATTCCAGCAGAATAACCGACCTGGAATTGGTGGATTTTAAGGTGCGCATATTGGATGGGGGGACAAGTGCTATCACACGCGTTCTGGTAGAAAGCCGCGATGGTCAAGGTAACCGATGGCATACGATAGGCATTTCTCCAAATATTATTGACGCCTCATTTGAGGCGCTCCATGAGTCTATCAATTATAAGTTGGTAATGACGTCTTGATCTAAGCGGACTGGTTTCCAGCATAAACGAAGTGAGCATTGTTGCTCAAGCTGGAGACGGGCTTGGCGCGCACAAAAGCAAAAAATCTATTGGCAGTTACCTTGAGCGCCACGGTTTTAACGCTGGGTGTGATGTTTGGTGTGTGGGTGTTTGCCATTGCAATCAAATGTGAGGACGCTGAACGTAGATTGGGCACCTGTATGCGCGTTGAATTGGTAGAGCAGGGGCTGCTTGATCAGAGATCAATTGATCTGTCCGGCAGTTCAGATATTGAGTAAACGCTGAATAATGGCTACCTTTACCCACTTCCCTCCCTTAAGCCCGAACGCGTATCATATATACCCATGTACATTCGTTTGCGTGTTCTTATGAGTTCCAGTGCGTCGCTTGCGTATTCACTCAAAATGGCTTATATCGGTGTTTGACGATGAATGAAATTCCCCTGAAACCTGATCTTGAAATTAAACCTTGGAACTTTCCATGCAAGACGATCACCTTGCCAACATGTTGCGTGCGTTGGGGCATCCGGCGCGGTTAAATATTTTGCGCATTTTGGCTGAACGGCAAAAAAACTGTTGTTGCGCGGACGTGACCCAATGCTTGCCGTTGGCTCAATCAACGGTATCTCAGCATATTAAAGTTCTGCTTGAGGTGGGGCTAATTGAGTGCCGATCGCAAGGGACCAAAAATTGTTATGTGGTACGTCCCGATGCCTTGTCTGGTTTGCAGGGGGCGTTTGGTGACCTGACGGGTGAATTGCTCGGGGCTAAACAAGAATAATACACGACTGTATTTGTATTAAATATTTTTTAAAAGAGGCGTGAGCAATGGCTAACGACAAGACAGATGATATTAAGCCAAAAGTTAGCGCCGATGAAGGCTCGCTTTTAACAACTATTCGCCATCTCTGGTCCTATATGTGGCCCTCGGATCGCTTTGACCTCAAAGTGCGTGTTATGCTGGCAATTGGAGCGCTTTTGTTGGCAAAGACAGCAACGACCATGGTGCCTTTCGCCTATAAGGCGGTGATTGATAGCCTAGGCGCGCAAGCGGATAATCCTGAGTTATTGCTCGGAATTGCAGTTCCCCTTGTCTTTGTTTTTGCCTATGGCATGGCAAATATTATTGACAACGGCTTCCAGCAATTACGCGATATATTGTTTGCCGGGGTTGGCCAACATGCGGTGCGTCGTCTGGCGTTTGAAACTTTTTCCCATCTTCATCGACTGTCCCTACGCTTTCATCTGCAACGGCGTATTGGTGGCCTGTCACGGGTCGTCGAACGGGGAACCAAGGGCATCGAAACCATTGTGCGCTTTACCATGCTCAACACGGCGCCCGCTTTGGTGGAATTCATAATCGTCGGTGGTATTTTTGCCTATATGTTTGGCTTTACGCTACTCGCCGCGCTGATCATTACCATTTGGGCATATATTTGGTTCACTATTCGCGCCAGCAATTGGCGCATTGGCATTCGTCGTGACATGAATGAGAGCGACGCGGACGCAAATTCCAAGGCCGTGGACAGTTTGCTCAATTACGAAACAGTCAAATATTTTGGCAACGAGGAGTTGGAGGCACGCCGGTTCGACGCTTCAATGGAAAAATACGAACGTTCCGCCATTAGCATGTGGACATCGCTTGGTTTTCTAAATTTCGGGCAGGGGATCATCTTCTGGGCTGGTATGATCGTGATTGGTTTGTTTTCAGCCAATGGGGTACTGACCGGTCAATTCAGCATCGGGGATTTCGTGCTGATTAATACGTTTATGCTTCAGATTTATCGTCCCTTGAATTTCATCGGTTTCGTTTATCGTGAAATCAGACAGGGGCTGGCTGACATCGAAGAAATGTTTATGCTGTTAGATCAAGATCCTGAAATTGTTGATAAACCTGACGCCAAACCCCTCGTAATTGATGGGCCGGTGGTGCGGTTTGAAAACGTATCATTTCACTATGATGCGGACAGGCCTATCTTAAAAAATGTGAGCTTTGAAGTGCCAGCGGGCAAGACCATTGCCGTTGTTGGGCCTTCTGGCGCGGGTAAATCAACGATTTCCCGGCTGATATATCGGTTCTATGATGTGGCTGATGGGCGCGTGACCATCGATGGGCAAGATGTGCGCGATGTGCAGCAAAAAAGCCTTCGGGCGGCCATAGGCATGGTGCCTCAGGATACGGTTTTATTCAACGATACCATCGCCTATAATGTGGGATATGGACGTGAGGGGGCCAGCACTGAGGAAATAGCTCAAGCGGCGAACATGGCGCAAATTGGCGAGGTTATTAAAACTCTACCCAAAGGATTTGAAACGCCGGTTGGTGAGCGCGGTCTCAAATTATCCGGAGGCGAGAAACAAAGGGTTGCTATTGCCCGTACCATCCTTAAGGCACCGCCCATATTGATTTTGGACGAAGCCACCTCAGCGTTGGATACGCAAACCGAGCGCGATATTCAATCAGCCTTAGATGCGGTGTCTGAAAACAGAACAACACTGGTAATTGCCCACCGACTATCAACCGTCATTAATGCGGATGAAATTATTGTTCTCAAGAGCGGTGAAATCGTAGAGCGTGGCAAGCACAAAGAGTTATTAGCGCAGGATGGGCTTTATGCTCAGATGTGGCAACGCCAGCTCGAGGCCAATCAGGCCGAGGAGCATTTACGCAAAGTGACAAAAGAAACCGCAGACTTTTTACAAACAACAAAGGATGAAGGCTAAACCTAAAGCGTGTCCCCCAAAAGTGGGCACAGGTTTTGGGCCAAAGACATGCGGAAAAAACCAGCCCGTTGGCATGAAGCCACATGTCGACTTAAAGCATGTTGAGTGAATACGAACAAACGCACCATGCTTTAAGTAAAGCCGTCACTTCCATTAAAAATCAACCTATTCAGCGGCCTGACGCGAGCTTTCCAGATTTGCTTCGTCTGTGCCTGATGTTGGAGAAACGGCCGATTGCCCGTCTGCCAATACCTGCCCGTCATCGACAATCTGTTGCTTGCCCTTAAAGCCAACCAGTCCGGCGATAGCGCGCAATATGCCAACAAAAACTGACCATGCTTTAGCAATCTGCTTCTTCCAGACATAGGGCGCTGTGATGAGGACTGGTACCAAAACCAAGGTAAGTATTGAAGAAAATGCTAAGCCTGAAACCAGAGCCGTTGAAAGTGAAATCCACCACGCCCCCGAAGGTGCGCCCAACTCGATAACTCGACCAAAGAAATCAATGGAAATACCCAATGCCATAGGCAGCAAGCCAAAGATTGTGGTGACAGTTGTTAGAATGACGGGGCGCGTACGTTGCGCCGCTGTCATCAAAATGGCCGTAATCGGTTCGATTTTTTCCGAGCGTAATCGGTTGTAGGTATCAATCAATACGATGGAGTTATTCACCACCACCCCGGCAAGGGACACAATGCCAATACCCGTCATAATGGCGGAGAAAGGCTGGCCTGTTACCATCATGCCGAGCAACACACCCGCCGTAGACATGATGACCGTCGATAGGGTGATGAACACCTGGTAAAAACTGTTGAACTGGGTGAGCAGGATCAGGAACATCAAAAACAGAGCGCCAATGCCCGCTTGCATCATAAAGGCGTTGGTCTCCTGGGTCTGCTCATCGGCCCCGGCCCACTTGAAGCTGATTGAATCGGACCATTCCTGACTTTCAACCCATGCGCGCAATTGGTCGACCTTAGTTTGAGAAAGCATGGCCTCCCCGGTCGCCGGATCGACACCCGTAATGTTGGCTGCAACAGACATGTAATACTGAGAATCTCGGCGTGAAATTCGCGAGACTTCCTGTACGGCCTTGCGTTCAATAAAATTGGATACGGGAACTAATCCGCCGCTTGTGGCAACGGTGAGGGAATCAAGGGCAGCAAATGTGCGTTCATCCTTGGGTAGACGCACGCGAATATCCACTTCGTCAACCGCATCATCAGGTCGGTAAGAACCGATTTTAACGCCACTGGTAACCAACTGGATATAGGGGCTGAGTTCACGCACACCAATACCAAACCGGCCCGCTTTTTCACGATCAATACGCACTTCCCATTCTATGCCGGGCAGGGGCGAAGAATCCTCCACTGCAATCGTGTTACCCAATTCAAATTCCACATATTCGCGCACCCGAGCAACTGCAGGAATAAGATCGTCATAAATATTGGAGTGAATTCTTAAATTAATATCCTTGCCCGTGGGTGGGCCTTCCTCGGAACTGATAAGCTCGACGCCGACCCCAGAAATACCCGCTGTACGTTCAAGAATTTCAGCGTATATCTCCTTAGCGGGTCGCCGATCACGATACTCCAGAAATTCCAGTTGCAGATTGCCGATTGTATCGTTTGGAACCGCAGCCACTGCGCCGCGCGAGCCAAAGTTTAGTACAATGTCTTTTATGCCTATGACCGGCAGAACAGCTTGTTCCACTTCGATCAAGATGTCACGCACTTCCACGGGTGAATAATTGCCTCGCCCGATGACGGCAACGGTGCCAAAATCCGGCTCAATTTCAGGGAAAGCTATCATGCCGGTGGGGTTGTTGGCGAAGGTCACAAAAATGGAGGCGATAAGTCCAAAGCCGACCAAAAGAGAAACCAGGGGACGGCGCACCAGAAAAGCCAGCATGCGTACATAGGAGCCCAACAAACCTTTAATTTTATTGGGATTGAACTGGTGCGATCCTGAGAGAGATTGTGCCGCTTGCTTCTCCCTTTTGCTCACTTTTTTACGCGCCGTAAATCCGCCGACAACGGGCAGGAATATGAGGGCTGTTATCAGCGATGCGGACAGGGTCACAATAACCATAATGGGTAGGTAGGACATAAATTTACCCACAATGCCGGGCCACATCAGCAGGGGCAAAAAGGCCGCTAACGTTGTTGCGGTCGATGAAACGATGGGCCAGAACATCATTTTGGCCGCGCGGATAAAGGCTTCCTTGCGTTCCATACCCTCAGAGATTTTTCGTTCCGCATATTCCACCATCACAATGCCAGCATCCACCAGCATCCCAACGGTTAGAATTAGTCCGAACATGATCATCATGTTCACCGTCATGCCCATCATCTGCAGGAACAGGAAAGCCACCATGAAGGATAGGGGAATGGATAGACCAATAAGCAGGGCAGGGCGCAATCCAAGCATTGCGACACTTACGATAAGCACCAGAGCGATGGCCGTTAGAACCGAGGATTGCAGGGAGTTAAACATCCGCATGGCAAACCGGGCCGTATCAAGCATAAAAGAGCTTTTAAGGGCGGTTGGCCAACCGAGCGACATTTCATTTGTAATTGCGTGAACTTTTTCTGAAAGCTCCACAATGTTGGCGCCATTGCGTTTGTTGACAGAAAGCACGAGGGCAGGTTCGCCGTTCACTCGGGTAAAGATTGTTGCGTCCTTGAAAGTGCGCTGAATGGTGGCAACATCAGAAAATTTTACGACGGTATCCCCATCAGTTTTGATGGGCAGGTTGTAGACGTCCTGGGCGGATTCAATCAGGCCCGGTACTTGGATGGGGAACTTGCCTTGGCCCGTGTCCAACGTTCCCGCAGGTACAACCAAATTATTGCGCGCCAAAGCATCAAACATTTGCGCTGTTGTGAGGTTGTAGGATTCTAGTTTGAGCAGATCGACAATTACTTCAAGAACTTCCTCGCGATCCCCGGACATCTCAACATCCAAAACATCGGAATCATTCTCCAACGCGTCCTTGAGTTCGCGCCCATGCCGGAACAAGGCCCTGTCTGGCACATCCCCATAAAGAACAACGGTAATGGTACCAAAATTATCAATAGCAACCTCATTCACCGTGGGGTCGTTAGCGTCTTCGGGGAGCGAAGACTTGGCTCGATCAACCGCATCTTTGGTGTCTTGGATGGCCTGATCCATATTCGCATTAATATCAAATTCTAAAAAGATGGATGATCCACCACTAAAGGCCGTAGAGCGCATGCTTTCCAGCCGATCAATGCCCCTTAATTCGGTTTCCAGCGGTTTGACTAATAGTCGATTAGCATCCGAGGGGGAAACGCCTGATTGAGTGGTGGAAACATAAAGATATGGCACATCAATAGCCGGGCGGCTTTCTCTGGGCAGGTTCATGAACGCCATGGTGCCCGCCAGAGCCATAACCAGCATAATAACGATAACGCTACGCGGTCGGCGCAGGATTGCCTCAAGCATGTTCATCATGAGTTTAATTCCTTCGCAGCTCTTTCAGCTTCCCTTGAAGCAAATACGGTCGCGTCGACCTCTTGCCCATCATTAACATATTCCTGCCCAATAATAATAACGTTTGCCTCAACGGGTAATCCGCCAACCCAAATACCATCCGCCTGATCTGTAATAATCTGGACTGGATAAAAATTGGTAATATTATCCTTTACAAGCCTGACGCCCAGCGTGCCATCCGTTTCAAGGGTTAAGGCTGACTGTGGAATTAGGTGGGCGGGAACTTGCCCCACTTCAATTTCCGCCGTTGCAGTAATGCCATCGAGCAATTGCCCATTGGCATTATCCAGCTCAATTTCTACAGCAAAAGAACGCGTTGAACGATCGGCGCTTGAGGAAACATAGCGCACAACCCCCACGACACTTTGTCCGGTAACAGTTGTCACCACAGCCCTGAGCCCCGGTTTTACCAGTGCAACCCTTGCCTCAGCCACTTTGCCAGAAAACAACATCGGGTTCAGTTGAACGATAGTTGCACAAACTCCTGAATTATTCAGCATATCCCCGATATTTACCAGCGGGTCTTGGATAACGCCCCCAACCTCAGCAAGGATTTGTGTGCGTTCCAGATCAATTTTAATGTCATCCAATTGAGAAACAGCCGAACGAACGCTTGCCTTGGCCGCTGTAAGACCTACCTCAAAGGAGCGTGCGGTATTCGTCGCCGCCAGCCCTTTTTGGCGCAAGGAAGCGTTGGTTTCAAAATCAGCTTCGGATTGAGCCAGTGCCGCTTCAGCCTGAGCAAGGGAAGCTTCCCCTTGAGCCAAGCGAGCCAAGCGCGTGCCTTGATCAAGTGTGCACAATAGATCGCCGGCGGCCACAACTTGCCCTTTTTGCACGTGGACCTGTTTGACAACACCATTGGTTTCAGCCCGCACGGAAATGGTCGCATTCGCATTTGTTTGTCCGCGTACAGAGACCTCAATGGGCATCAGTTCAGCAACAAAGTGAATGGCGCGAATAGATTGTAAAAGTGCAATTTCTTCAACAGGCTCGACATCCTCGACCACAGGGGCGTCAATTACAGGGGCGTTGGGGTCGTCAATAAGGCCCAGTGAGACAAATAGATTTCGCACAGGGCCATTTTCCTCAACCTCAATCAGGTCAATGATTGCCTGTTCGCCGTTGCCCGGGCCTTTGCCCCCTTCAACAAGGGTGCCACTTGCCAGCCATCCGGCAATGAGTAACATAAGGGCAATCGCTACCCCGTAGGACATGATGTAACGCATCATTTTAGTTTATTCCTTATTCCGCCGCTTTAGCGCTGGCTTCGTCTGGCATAGCCAGTTCAATTAACGTTTTCATTCTGGCAGAAAGTTCGTTGCGGGCGGTCGTGAGGCATGCTGTGCCATAATCAATAACCCACTGATCGGCTTTTGCAGGCTTTTCAGTTTTTGCTTTTGCCAATTGGTCGATTTCCGCGTCCAGTCGAGCAAGTTTTTCATTCAAACGTGTTTCAACTAGGCTGGCTGGAAGTTGCGGTGCAAATCGTGCAAACAGCAAAAATTCTGAACGAAAGCTATCATCGTCCAGCTTATTAAAGAGTGATTGATGGAAAGTATCTCGTCCCAATTGGGTGATCGAATACACCTTCTTTGCCGGCCGTCCCTCTTGCTGTTCAACTCGGGATACAACCAAACCATCTATTTCAAGCCGCGCAAGCGCCGGGTAAATTGACCCGTAACTGGCATCAACGAAATAGGCAAATTCGCCTTCAGTTGACAGTTTTCGTATCTGGTAACCGGTGGTCTCACCATCATGTAAAATGGCGAGGCAGAGCGCGCGCACATTCATATCAAACTCCAATACATTTCATGTTTGTCAAACATATATCGAGCATATATATATCGAACGTAAACAATTCAATGAGTGATATGATTTTATTTTAACAAATTTGCGTGAGCAAATTATGTGAGCATCTTGTTCATTTGTTCCAGGGTTTTATCAGCAAGGGCTTGATCAGACGCCGCGACAAATCGTGAATTCAAATAGCTGGACTTATTAAAAGGGTATGTCATCGGCTTTGCATCAAGGCTTAGAACAACCCCTCCGGCGGCCACAAGGATCGCTTGTCCCGCCGCAATATCCCAAAAACTGGTCGGGGCAAAGCGAGGATAAAGCTGTGCGTCTCCTCGGGCCAATAGGCAAAGCTTTAGGGACGAACCTTTCTGGATTATGCGATTTATGTTCAGGGCCTGTGCCAACAAGTCAACGCCCCTATGGGTATGGGAGGCGCTGGTAATTATCGCGGGCTCATGGGTTGTTTTCGTAGAAATAGTCTGCCCCAAACCCAGTTTTTCGTTGTCCACATGATACTCAAACGCGCCATCAGGCCCACCGGTGAATAATATGCCATCCACGGGCACAAATATGACACCCAGAACCGGAACTCCCTCTTCAATCAATGCAATATTGACCGTAAATTGGCCGTTGCGTTTGATGAATTCCTTAGTGCCATCCAAAGCATCCACACAAAAATAGGGACCACATATATTGGGGATTTCGCCCCCTGCGACGCTTTCTTCCCCCAGCACAGGAATGCCTGTTGCCGACAAAGCGTCTATAATGCTGGCTTCAGCTTGTTTGTCAGCAAGGGTGACGGGAGTGCCATCACTTTTTTGGCTAAAAGTGATTGGGTGCTGATAAAATTCCATGATGATGTCACCAGCTGAAATTGCTGCTTCCATCATGATTTTTAAGATAGATGTGTGCAAGTATATCTCTCGCTCAAAAAATCAGAATTTTGGGCTAATAAGTGTGACCCGGACCCTAGGCTTACGATACGTAAACTTTAGGTGCAACCTAAGTTGTTGCAATGTAACTTGCTAACAATTTTCTTAGTTCTGTAATCCCGGCCGCGTTAGCAGGTTTAATTCCGGCGCTTCACCCTTGCCCAGCAAATATAAGCCCTTAAGGGGGTCGCCCTGACTAAGTTTCCAATTTATGTGGCCTCCGCTAGCAAGGCAGTAGGGCAGGAGCGTTTTTGCGAGGCCGCCACTTAGAAATATTTGAGTGTTTGACGCCTCGATCAGCGCATTTCCCACATGAATGATTAATTCAGCGGCCTCATTCAGCAGGGCAACGCAATAGGTGTCGCCAGCTTTTGCATGCGCGACAACCAACGGGGCAAGGGAGGCGAAATCCTTGGGCCTTGCCTCAGATTGCCACTGCATAATGGAGTGTGGTTGTGTGCCGATGCGTTCCAAAAGTGCATACGAAAGTTCTTGAGGAAACTCACCTGAAAGTGTGGCGGATAGCGCAATTCCATCCAGATATTTGAGGAAATCCCCCATAACCCGCAGGCCTAGCCATGCGCCGCCTCCCGCATCCCCCGCCGGGAAGCCCCAACTACTAATGGCGTGGGTTTTGCCATTTTCCCCAAGCCTTAATGCACCAATTCCAGTGCCAATACTAATTAACGCGCCGGGCTTGCCATCGGTTGCGCCAAGAAGTGCCCCATAACCGTCACTCACAATTTCAACTCGGGCAAACTCATTCAATAATTGCGACAATTCTTGCACTCGGCCCGGCAGGCTGTATCCTGCGACGCCTGCAATCAATGAGGTGTTTTCTTTTTGCCATTCGTCCGGCTCAAGAGAAGAAACGATTCTATCCCAAATTGACAGGATTGCATCCTGTGCTTGATGTACGCCTAAAGACAATGCGCCCGCATCCGCCTCGGCATGCGCCAGCCTTTCACCAAAACTGTTAAACAAAGCGCCACGGCTGCCCGTGCCACCAATATCAAGGCAGAAATATGTATTTATACTCTGGTTCAATTCTATTTCTCTTGTTTGCAAATGGCAGCGAACATACCAATTGAAATATTTTAACGTGATGCTTTTCGTAGTTTTTACGCCTAAGCATCTGCAAGGCAAGAGGAAAAAATATTTTGGTGGAATTGATTTGCGCGCTATTGATTGGTAGGTTTTATTTTGGTAGTATTTTGGTATGAAAAAAGCAGATGCCGCATTGGAGGTTGTTAGTTGAGTGTGAACGGTTCAAATCAAGATGCTCAGTTGGGTCAGCAGAGTGAATGGCGTGAAACAGAGTTTCGTGAGGCGCGCTATAATGGCTTGGAAACTTGGCCGACATCTCAAGTCCTTAACGCACTTCTTGGCGGGCAACATCAGGCCCTGAACGCCGTCGCTGCGGCAATTGACGAAATTGCACTGGCAGTCGAGGCCGCAGTTGGGCGCCTTACGGCAAGTCAGGGGCGAATTGTCTATGTGGGAGCCGGGACGTCTGGCCGGTTAGCGGTGCTGGATGGGATCGAACTCACACCAACATTTGGCTGGCCAGTTGAGCGTTTACACTATCTATTCGCAGGCGGAATTACTGCCTTAGCGAGTGCTGAGGAAGGCGCGGAGGACGACGCTGCCGCTGGGCGTGATGAAATTTTAGCAATTGAATTGACCGCAAATGATGTTGTGTTGGCTCTGGCGGCGAGTGGGACAACGCCCTACACCCGTGCCGCCGTGCAAGAGGCGAGAAAAGCGGGCGCTTTGACCATTTCTTTTGCCAATAATCCAAACTCACCTATCCTTGATGATGCTGAATTTGGCATTTTGTTGCGCACAGGTCCCGAAGTACTTTCCGGTTCAACGCGGTTGGGGGCTGGGACAAGTCAAAAAGTATCGCTGAATTTGTTCTCGACCAGTTTGATGATCGGCCTGAACAGGGTCCACCGTGGGTATATGGTTGATATGCAAGCCAGCAATGAAAAGCTGATATTGCGGGCTGAAACTATGGTTAAAGGAATTACCGGGTGCGACACTGAACAGGCAAAAATGGCTCTGGAGCAGTGCGATTATCATGCAAAACTCGCGGTGCTCGTTGTTGAGGGGCGCGAGAAAGTCTCCGCACTAAATTTACTTGAGCGCCATAATGGAAATTTGGCGGCGGCCTTGGCCGATGGGCCAGAGAAATAAAAATTACCCATAAATGATATGAAACAGCGAGCTTAAACCATGCCAAACGCTTCTACTCACATGCGCCGAGAAATATTGGAAATACCTGAGGTGATCGCTAGGTTTTTAACGAATTCCGCCGATGAAATTGCTGAGGCAGCAAGGGATTTACGTGCTAAAAACCCGGCATTATTTATCACAATTGCCCGTGGATCGTCAGATCATGCGGCAACATTTTTGAAGTATGCGATTGAACTTACATCTGGCATTCCCGTGGCGTCTGTTGGCCCGTCAGTCGCCTCGATTTACAACGTAAATCTAAACCTGAAGAACGCAGTATCACTTTCAATTTCCCAGTCAGGTGCCAGTCCAGATATCGTTGCGGCGACACAAATGGCCCATGACAATGGGGCCTTAACCTTGGCGCTCACCAACCAGTTAAGTTCACCCCTCGGGGATATTACAGACCACTCGATCAATATAGAAGCGGGGCCAGAATTGAGTGTGGCGGCGACGAAAAGTTTTGTTTCCTCCATTGTTGCGGGGCTTGCATTGCTGGCTGAATGGAAAGAGGACAAGGCCCTAAAAAATGCGCTAAAGGCATTCCCAGACTATGCAAAAGAGGCTCTGGATTGTACTTGGGATGGCCTGGGTGATGCGTTGGAGCCAGATGGCTCTCTCTTTGTTTTGGGGCGTGGCCCCTCATGGGCCATTGCCAATGAAGTGGCGCTAAAATTCAAGGAAACATGCTCCATACACGCGGAGGCCTATAGCGCGGCTGAGGTTATGCATGGGCCGATGGCATTGGTTGAAACCGGCTTTCCTGTGTTGACCTTGAGTGCGCGTGATGCCGCCCTTCAAACATCGATTGCGGCTGCTGATCGGTTAGCCGGTGAGGGGGCGGTGTCCTTT
>JAJRRG010000235.1 GCA_024279675.1 Alphaproteobacteria bacterium | reverse complement strand
TAACCACCACAAAGTAGAAATAAACTGGGGCGGACAGCCGCTTACCCTTGAAACAGGCAAAATTGCCCGTCAGGCCCATGGCGCCGTATTGGCGACATTGGGTGACACGGTTGTTTTGGCAACTGTTGTAAGTTCTCATACACCAAAGTCAGGGATTGATTTTTTTCCTTTGACTGTAAATTATCAAGAAAAATATTATGCTGCCGGTAAAATTCCCGGTGGCTATTTCAAACGTGAAGCACGCCCCTCAGAGGCTGAAACTCTTATCTGCCGTTTGATTGATCGCCCAATCCGTCCGCTGTTCCCAGCTGGATATAAAAACGAAACACAAGTCATTGTAACCGTGCTTCAACACGACATGGAAAACCAGCCCGACGTTTTAGCGTTGGTTGCAACCTCTGCGGCTTTGACCCTGTCCGGTGTTCCTTTCATGGGCCCAATCGGTGCGGCTCGTGTTGGCTATATTGATGGGGAATATGTTCTCAATACCCCCATTGATCGTCGTGATGACAGCCAACTTGATCTGGTTATGGCTGGCACTAAAGACGCTGTGCTTATGGTTGAATCAGAAGCTCAAGAGCTTTCCGAGGAAATCATGCTTGGCGCGGTGATGTATGGCCACGAACAATCGGGCCAGGTTATTGATGCGATCATCAAACTGGCTGAAATGGCGGCGAAAGAACCCCGCGAATTTGTTGCTGAAGACCTGTCTGAGCTTGATGGCGAAATGCTCAAAATCTGTGAAGATGATGTGCGTGCAGCCTATGGCGAAACCGATAAGCAAGCCCGTTATGCGGCCCTTGATGTGGCTAAAGCCAAGGTTAAGGAAGCTTTGGAAGGAAGCGATTGGACATCTGAGCAAATCGGCACTGCCTTCAAAAAAATTCAGTCCCGTATTGTGCGTCGTTCAGTGATCGATACCAAAAAACGTATCGATGGTCGTGACCTGTCTACGGTTCGCCCGGTTGTTGCTGAAGCTGGTATTTTGCCCCGCACCCACGGGTCTGCAATCTTCACCCGTGGCGAAACCCAGGCGTTGGTTGTTGCAACCCTTGGCACCGGCGAAGACGAGCAGTTTATTGATAGCCTCGAGGGCACATCAAAACAAAACTTCCTTTTGCATTACAACTTCCCCCCCTATTCTGTGGGCGAAGCTGGTCGCACAGGATTTACATCCCGCCGCGAAGTTGGCCACGGCAAGCTTGCTTGGCGCGCCATTAACCCGGTACGTCCAAGCGTAGAAGAATTCCCGTACACAATTCGCATTGTGTCAGAAATTACTGAAAGCAACGGATCGTCCTCCATGGCTTCTGTTTGTGGTGCCTCACTGGCGCTTATGGATGCTGGTGTGCCGATGAAAAAGGCTGTGGCGGGTATTGCCATGGGTCTTATTCTTGAGGGTGATGAGTTCGCCGTTTTGTCTGATATTCTGGGTGATGAAGATCATCTTGGCGATATGGATTTCAAGGTTGCGGGAACCGATGCTGGTATCACATCCTTGCAGATGGATATCAAAATCGCCGGCATTACCGAAGAGATCATGCAAACCGCTTTGGCTCAGGCTAAAGACGGTCGTGTTCATATTCTTGGCGAAATGGCCAAAGCTCTGGATACAGCCCGTGATGAAGTTGGCGAATTTGCCCCGCGCATTGAAACCATGCAAATCCCCACCGATAAAATCCGTGAAGTTATCGGAACCGGCGGTAAGGTTATTCGTGAAATTGTTGAGAAAACTGGCGCCAAGGTCAATATTGACGATGAAGGCATAATCAAGATTGCTTCTTCCGACAATGCGTCCATTGAAGCGGCGGTTAAGTGGATTAAATCCATCACCGATGAGCCAGAAGCTGGCGTCATTTATCAGGGTACGGTTGTTAAAACTGTTGATTTTGGCGCGTTCGTCAATTTCTTTGGCCCCAAGGATGGCTTGGTGCACATCTCACAGTTGACCTCTACGCGCGTGGATAAAACCACTGACGTGGTCAAAGAGGGTGACAAGGTCTGGGTAAAATTGCTTGGATTTGATGATCGCGGCAAGGTTCGCCTGTCCATGAAAGTGGTTGATCAGGAAACTGGCGAAGAAATCAAAAACGACGACTAGGTCTGATCGTTAAGTGTGATGTAATAATTAAAGGCCCCGTTACGACGGGGCCTTTTTTTGTACGCGCCATTTTCTTGACATTTCTGCGTGATCAATCAGAAATGAATATGGCTCATCTGACAAAGGTATTAAATGGCACGGTTTGAAATTCTAAAAGAAAAACAGATCCGCCGATTGGTAATCGCTGATATTCCCACAAGCCTTGCAGATTGGTTAGACTATATCATCATCATCGCGTTGTTTAGCCATGTGTGGCAAAGCGCGCCATGGTTACTGGCAGCCGCGCCTTTAGCCTTGGCAATACCGCGCATTGTGATTGGCCCGCTTGCGGGTGTTATCCTTGATAAAATCGACTCACGCATGGTGCTGGTATTTGCCAATTTTGCTCGTGCCCTCAGCATGGTATGTTTGATGTTTTTCCCCTCGATGACATGGGTACTGCTCATTCTGATATTCAGGGGCTTGGCGGATGCATTTATTATTCCGGCCCGCCTTGCAGCTGTACAGGCTCTGGCAAAACCAGAGCAATTGCAAACGACCAATGCGCTTATCTATGGATTTGGACAATTGATGCGGGTCGCCACGCCATTTGTCGCGGGCATATTGATACTGAATATGACACCCCATTGGGTTCTAGGGGCCAGTGCGGGTATTTCCCTTGCCGCAAGCTTATTGTTTTTTCAAGTCAATTTCCCGGCTAAAGCTGCAACTAATGCATTGTCCATGGCCGGGTTTATCCCTGAAATACTGGCGGGTATATTTGAGATTATTAAAAACCCCAGATTGTTACAGGCAATTATGTTCATGGCTGCCGCCTCAATTGGCATGGCGCTTTATGGCAGAACGATCATCCTGCTGGCTGTGGATTTTGGCCTGAGCGTTGACCTTTCTCGGATCAACTTTGTCACCCTTGGAATTGGCGGAAGTTTGGGCGCTTTGGCTCTTTTGCTTTTCAGTAGCAAAACCAAATTTATGTTGATAATGGGGCTAGGGGCAATGTTCAGCGGAGCTCTGGTCATTGCTCTGGGGTTATTTTCAAGGGGTGACATTGCCCTCGCTTTGAACCTGTTATTCCTTGCGATTGGGGGTGTAAGTGCTTTTAGTTCCTGGATTTACATTGCCTATCGCTCAACCATACAACTGGAAGTCTCAAAGGACAAAGTGGGGCGCGTTGCGGCGCTTGGTGAAGCGGTTTTTACCTTGGCAATATTGGCAGGTGTAATGCTCTCAGGCAAATTGCTTGATCAATTTGATGTGGGCACAGCTTTTGCCATTGGCGGTATGTTCATGGTGTTCATTGGAATAATTGGCGCTGTGGCATCCCCCAAAAAGAGCGAATAGGCTCCATCAAACTGTCAAATTTGCAATAGGTTTTTATTCTAACCAAATGTATTATAATGTTTTGTGCGGGTTTTGATATGTTCAGGAGTTGGCATGATGCGGGGACCTATTAAGGAATATCTCAAGGAACATGGCAAAATTTAAGATTCTTAAGGAACCGCAATTGCGCCGTTTGATTTTTGCCAGTATCCCTGCAGATCTTGCAGACTGGCTCGATTATACGGTCATTGCTGCTCTTTTTGCCTATTTTTGGCAGACGGGACCATTTCCCCTGGCGATGTTTGCCATTGCCCTTGGTCTGCCTTATCTGGTTGCAGGGCCATTTGTT
>JAJRRG010000234.1 GCA_024279675.1 Alphaproteobacteria bacterium | reverse complement strand
TTTACTAATGCGTTGCACGGCGGCCAATAGATTGGAGATACCCACATCTGCACTATCAAGACGTGCCCGGATTTGGGCTTCCTCAGTGAGTAAGATGGAGAGCCGCTGTTCAATGTCTAAGACTTCAATTTCTGTTAGCTTAACCCTTTGAGCGGCGGCAATCAGAGCCGCATTCTGTCGGGTGCGATCCCCATCCATTTCTTCAACTTCAAGTCGCAGTTGTTCGCGATGTTGCTCGGATAAGGTAATCGCCGCTTGAATGTCTTGCAATTGCTGACTTGCTTCACGCTCAGCCTGTTAAGCATTGGTTTGAGCAATCGCGATGCCGGGCATCATGAAAAATATAAACCCACAAACAAGGATTGCATTGAGGGCAATTTGCAAAGGAGAGTTAGCGCTGGGTGAACTAAAGGGGGCGATTGGAATTGTCCGAATTAAATGTGGGGCGAATCAAACAATTATCTTAGTCGGATTTATGGCATTCGTCAGATTAGTTTATCGAGATTGCTGTTTAAGCGCGGTGATAGGGGTGGTGGGAGAGGATTGTGGTCATGCGATAGAGTTGTTCCCCAAGCATCAATCGCACAATTTGATGGGGCCATGTGAGGGGGGAAAAACTCAAGACAAGTTGAGCCCGTGTCCGCACGCTGTGATCTAATCCGTCAGCGCCCCCAATGATAAAAAATAGGGATTTTTTTCCATTATCATTGTTTTGGGCAATGATATTTGCAAATTTTTGACTGGTCAGGCTTTGCCCCGTTTCATCCAAAGCGATGACCTGGGCTTCGTTCGGTATAGTTTTAAGAATAGCGGTTGCTTCCTCGGCCTTGCGGCTTTTGGTGGAAGTTGCGCGGGATTCGGCAAGCTCAACGACATTAAACTCGGTCAGACCAAGGTTTTTACCACTGGCTTTGGCCCGCGATAAATAGCGGTTAACCAGCTCCCGCTCGGGGCCGTTTTTCATTTTACCCACGGCAATAATGGAAATGCGCATGGATGAATCTCAATAAATTATTGGGAATCAGCGGCGATGTCGCCTTGCCACAGTTTTTCCAGATTATAAAATTCACGCACTTCGGGGCGGAAAATATGCACAATGACATCGCCCGCATCAAGTAGTACCCAATCGGCATTGGGCATGCCCTCAATGCGCGGGGTGGCGTGTCCGCCCTCTTTTAGCGCCTTTGAAATCAGGACGGCGACAGCCCCCACATGGCGCTGTGAGCGCCCGGAGGTGACAACCATATGGTCAGACATCGGGGACTTGCCAAACATATCTATGGCAATAGTGTTTTCAGCCTTGGCGTCGTCCAAGGTTTCTAGGATAATATCGATCATGGGGCGTGGGGCGTCCGTCAAAAAACTATTCTTTTTAAAATGTGGAAGTTGTTCTTAGCTATATGCGCCTGTCTTTGGCGTGAGGCAAGGGGGCGTGGGGAGTTTTCTATCGTTGTTTTGCGTCATGGTTAGCGCTCGCGCAGGGCCGTGGAAGAAAGGGGGGACATCAGGCCCGTGAGATAGACCCATGCGGGCGCAGAAGAATGGGCGAGGTTTTTTGCATCATGTTCGTCAAGGCGATAGGCTTTTAGAGCATGGGCAGCGCGTGAGGACAGGGCAGTGAGGGCGGCCCCGGGCCGTACATATATAGCCAAAGGCACAAGGGAAGCGATGTCGGCCCAGCGTTCCCATAGGTGGAAATTTTCAAAACTATCCGCCCCCATGATCCAGACAAAATTTCTGTCCGGTAATGTTGTCACCAGATGTTTGAGCGTTTCATAGGTGTAGGTAAAACCGCGTTCAGCTTCAAAGCCGGTGGCTTTTACCGCTGGATGGGTAATTAGTGCGCGGGAAGCTTTCACGCGCTTTTCTAACGGGGCCAGTTCAGAATGATCCTTGAGGGGGTTCCCGGGGGTGACCAACCACCAAACCGCGTCAAGATTGAGGCGTTTGAGGGCCTGACGTGCGACGAGCTGATGGCCGGGATGGGGGGGGTTAAAGCTACCACCAAACAGGCCGATGCGCATATTGCTGGCCGAGGATGGCAGGGTGGTTATGCCCGCAATTTTGATGATGTTTCTGTCTTTACGCATCAGGGGCGACATTGCCCCGTGCCAGTGACCAGATATTTGAACGAGGTGAGTTGTTCAACACCAACCGGGCCGCGCGCATGCATTTTGCCGGTGGAAATGCCGATTTCTGCCCCCATGCCAAACTCGCCCCCGTCCGCATATTGGGTTGAGGCATTGTGCAACAGGATTGCGCTATCCACTTCTTGGAAGAACTTGTCGCGGGCATCTATATTGTTGGTGATAATGGCTTCGGTATGGTTTGAGGAATAAGAACCAATATGAGCGATGGCTGCGTTGATGTCTTTCACGATGGCAACCGCCAAAATTGGCTCCAAATATTCCGTGTGCCAATCCTCCTCAGTGGCAATACTGGATTGGGGCAGCATTTTATGAACGATTGTATCCCCATGAATTTCGCAACCGGCTTTTGTGAGTGCCTCAAGGATGGGCATGAGATGGGTGTCCAAGACATCTTGATGCACGAGTAAAGTTTCGGCGGCCCCGCAAATGCCGGTGCGGCGCATTTTTGAGTTTAAGACTAATTCCACCGCCATTTGCACGTCGGCGTCTTTATCCACATAAACATGGCATATGCCCTCAAGGTGGGCAAAGACGGGCACCCGTGCGTCGCTTTGCACGCGCGCCACAAGGCCCTTGCCGCCACGGGGCACAATAACGTCGATGGCGCCGTTAAGGCCCTTGAGCATTTCGCCAACGGCGGCGCGGTCGGTGCTGGGAACAATTTGCACGCTGTCCTCAGGTAATCCCGCATGCTTAAGTCCGGCCACAAAACAGGCATGGATGGCGCGGGAGGAATGAAAACTATCGCTTCCACCGCGCAGGATTGCGCCATTTCCCGCCATAAGACAAAGGGCGGCGGCGTCCGCTGTCACGTTGGGGCGGCTTTCGTAGATAACGCCAATGACCCCTAAGGGGGTGCGTACCCGTTGAATATGTAGGCCACTTGGCACATCCCACTCAGCGATGATTTGTCCCACAGGGTCGTTGAGTTTTGCAATGGCGCGAATGGACGAGACGATGGCGTTGATGCGGGGTGCATCAAGTTTTAGCCGATCCAGGAAGGAGGGGGAAAGCCGTGTCTTTTTGCCCTGTTCCATATCTATTTTATTTGCGGCAAGGATATTGTCC
>JAJRRG010000233.1 GCA_024279675.1 Alphaproteobacteria bacterium | reverse complement strand
TCTGGAAACCAGTGCAACCCGCATTGAAGAAACAATCAATACACGCATCGTAAAAGCTGCAGAAGGCATGAAGGCCAATGTCTCTCAAAGTGCTGAACAGATGGATGCGTCAGTTCGTACCGCCCTTGAAAAAATCACCGAAGTTGCTGGGCGCTTTGAATCCCTTGTCCGCATCGATGCGACTCAAACTGCAGCTGCACTTGGTGAAAAAGTTGAAACCATTAACGCCACTATTCAAGAAAAAACCGGGCAGTTTGCTGCTCTTGTTGATCAAAAATCCAGTGAGTTGACCAATTCCCTAGGCAACCATTCCAATATCTTGAATGAAGCCCTTCAGGCCAATGCCGCCGAAGCGCAAAGCATCATGAGTTCAACGACCTCTCAAATGATGACCGATGTCACCGGTGCCCTAGAAAAACTCAACCAATCTAATTCACTGCTACAAACAGTGCTAGAGGCGGCAACGGGCAATCTTGCGACCCTTGAAAACAGTGTTGCCAGCCAAACCGCTGAATATTCTAACACCGTTCGTGAAGCCCTTGGCAGTACTGAACAGGCCGGGGTGCTGGTTTCCCAGCATGTGGGTGCCATGCAAACGACAATCCACTCCATGATGGAAGAATTTTCTTCAATGGTGGGCAAGTTGGATGGCGAAACTGCCAATATCGATCGCGCGGCACAAAATCTTTCCCAAGCCAGCTCCTCCTCTCTGGATGCGGTTGAAACCCGTCGCGAAGCCATGGACGCTTTGGCCACAGGCTTTATCGCCCGGGCAGATGACATTGATGGTCGTTTGCGCACGTTTGCTCAATCCATCGCAGATACTGTCAATGAAACAGAACGCCGTCTGGTTGTCGCACGTAACGCCATGGACGAGGCGCTCACCTCAACAACGGATGCCGTTACCGATCGTATTTCCACACTCGCACAGGCCGCAAGCTCCGAAGGGGCCCGCACCTCTGGCGCATTGCAATCCACGCAAGAATCCATGCTCGCAGAAATGCAACAAGCATTGGCTGAGGCAACAACGCGCTTTAATGAAACTGCACAATCCATGCAAAATACGGCTCAGCAGGTTGGCTCTGAACTGGAAGCTACCCGCTCTGAATTACAACGTAGTTTCTTGGAACTGCCCGAAGAAACCAAGGCAAGTGCCGCCGCTATGCGCTCAGTTGTCGCTGAACAAATCGAAGCCTTAAGTGAATTGAACGCCATTGTCCGAGCACAACCTACCTCCCATGACGTAAACAAGGCCTCAGGCGCACCCTCCCCGCGCGCCCATTCACCCGCACCAAGCTTTAGCGCTCCAGCGGCCCCCGCGCCAAAACCAATCCCTGCGCCGACCCCACTTGCACCAACCCAAGTCGCACCTGTTACCCGCCCAATCGCTGAGCCGGCTTTTGCCATCGCAACGCCCACCCCGATTGCGGCACCAAAACCTGTTGCATCTGCACCGATTGCTGCACCAGCGCCGGCGCCCACACCAACCCAAGAACAGGGCAATGGCTGGTTAAGAAACGTACTTCGTAATGCGGATGCAAGCCAACAGGCAAGCGCTGTCCCCGCCCCACGCGCCAATGCCCTGACAACGTTAAGTCAAGACATGGCAAATTCCATTGATGAAAATGCACTCGCGGAAGCTTGGCAACGTTATCAAACAGGCGAAACCGGTGTTTTTTCTCGCCGGATTTATACCCTCACAGGTCAGGGAACCTATGATGAGGTGCGTAAAAAACTCCAACGTGACCCTGAATTTGCTCAGACATCGCGCGAATATGTCGCCGAGTTCGAGCAATTGCTGCAAGCGGCTGGCAATGCCACCGACGCCCGTCAGATACTCGTTTCGGACCGCGGCAAGGTATTTACTATGCTTGCCCACGCCAGCGGTCGTATCGGCTAGCAAACTTTTACAATTTGGCTTCCTCGCCAATCACAAAAAAACGGCTTCACCAGAATAGTGAGGCCGTTTTTTTATTACAAATCTTGATATGAGAACTGTGTTTTCAGCGCTATTTCTTTTGTGTGGGCTCTAACTGTGTCCAGCGAATAAGCTCAAATTCGCCGTCAAAATCCTCAGCAATCGCCGTGCAACTTTCAACCCAATCTCCAGTATTAATATAGTGGATACCCAGCCGATTGTGCATGTCAGCCAAATGGATATGCCCACAAATCACCCCGTCAACACCAGATTCCTTGGCCTCAGCCGTCAACGCTTCTTCAAACTGTCCAATGATGGATACGGCACCCTTGACCTTTTCTTTAGCCCAGGCTGAAAGCGACCAATATCCCTTGCCCAAACGGCGGCGAACCCAATTGATCACCCCGTTGGTGCGCAGAGCAAAATTATAGGCCCAATCCCCCACATGGGCGAGCCATTTGGCGTGTTTCACCACCACATCGAACTGATCCCCATGCATCACTAGATAGGTCTTACCTGTCGCGGTCACATGCACCGTGCGGTCAACAAACTCGATCCCGCCAAAATATGTACCCAGATATTCACGCAACAATTCATCATGATTACCCGGCAAATAAATTATTCTTGTGCCCTTCGCGGCCTTGGCCAGAAGCAATTCAATCACTTCATTATATATCGGGGGCCAATGCCAGGTCTTTTGCAATCGCCAACCGTCAACAATATCACCCACCAGATAGATGGTCTCGGCGTCATGGCACCGCAAGAAATCAACCAGTTGCCCAACGCGGATAGTTTTCATACCCAGATGCGCGTCAGAAATAAACAGCGCACGAACTCGTTTCACAGTGCCGGTTTTGTTGGTTTTTTCACCCATAAAATACTTCTATAACTGCTGATACCCAAAATTTAGAGGGTCACCTTACCCCGTTGCGATCAAATAAGGAATAGAACGACAGCCAACAACATGAGGATTGCTAGAATTGCACCCAGATATTTTTCACCCCCGGACCGTTTCAGGAATAAATAGAGCTGTTGCCCTGAGACCAACCACAATATCGATATAAACGGACTAACCAGCAAACAGCCCAATGTAAGCCATGCCAAATTTATAAGACGATCGTCACCAGACCCCACAAATGCAGCAATAAAACTTACAGAAATTGCCCATGCTTTGGGATTAATCCACTGAAACAACATAGCTTCATGTAGTTTCATGGGGCGGGACGCGCCAATTTCTGCCCCAAGCTTCATGCCCAACAAATGCCACGCCATCCATAAAAAATAGGCAGCGGCGGCATATTTCATCACTGTTTTAACCATTGGATAGGTGTAAAATATTTCACCTAAACCTAAGCCCACAATAACCAACATCAAAGGGAAGCCAAGGTTTATCCCTACAACATGGGGCAGTGTTTTACGTATTCCAAACTTTGCTCCGGACGCCATCAACATCAAATTATTGGGGCCCGGCGTGATAAATGCCGGGATAACCAAAAATAAAAATGCAACAAGTATAGCCGTATTCATCAGCAAGTCACCAAATAGGTCAGTATTACTGACTTATACCCAATCGCATCCCCTAAGGCAAGTGCTTTCTATGCCCGAGCCAATTTGCCGAATGGATATGGCTTACAGACGTTGCTTTAGCCGCATAATCCGCGCATAGCTCTGCTCAATTCTGGCTCTAAACGCCGAGTTAGACCGGGCTTCTGCCATGAGAATATCACCAATTTCGCGCGCCAGTGAGGTGCGATAATTGGCCGTGTTGGAAAACAGCAAAATGTCAGTGCCCGCCTCCACCGCCAACACAACGCTTTGGGCCAAGGTGTAATGCGACCGGATCGCCCCCATTTCCATATCATCGCTGATCACCACCCCATCATATCCCAACTGTCGGCGTAAAATATCATTAATCCACACCTTAGAGAGACTAGCGGGGGTTTGCCCGCCGGCCCCCCCCGCATATTGACGATGATACAAATGCGCCATCATCACCACGTCAACACGGTTTTGCTGAATAAGGCGTTGATAGGGCTCAAGCTCAACGGGTTGCCAATAATCTGTAATATCCACAAATCCCTCATGGCTATCCGCCCGGGAGGAGCCATGGCCGGGAAAATGCTTCAACGCTGTCAACACCCCTGCCCCATGGTGAGCATCAATAAACGCCCCCGCATAGGCGGCGACAACTTGCGCATTAGCGCTAAATGAACGTCCATAGCGTGCAATAATGGGATTGTTGGGGTTCAGATTCAAATCCACCACAGGGCCAAAATTGATGGTAAAACCTAAGTCAGCCAACCCACGCGCCATCCGCGCATAGATGTTCTTGGCTTGGTTGACGTCATAATTGGCGGCAATACGCTCCGCTGAGGGTATTTCCTCAAAACCCACCGCCTTAGTCAAACGTTCAATCGAGCCGCCCTCCTGATCAAGGGCAATCAGGGGCGCAATATCATGGGCATCGCTAAACATATCATTCATGGCGTTTACTGCGCTTAAACTGGCGACATTAGTGCGCAAATACATCACGCCTCCAATACGCCCAGCGGCAATATCATCGCGCACAGCACGCACCCCTGCGGCCTCAACGGACTTACCCTGAAAGCCAATCAGGATCATTTGCCCCACCATGGTTTCAAGGCTGGCGGCAAAGGCCCCCCCCGTAAAAATCATACTTAACATCATTAACAACATGAAAGTCCTGCGCAATAATCGTCCCATAATTTGACTTATCCTTCGTTTCAAATGTGATTCTGTCGACGTTACGTTAACTCATTAACCCGGCATTGTTAGGGTTTAGCTACACTTTTGGGTACTCTGGCAAAACATTATGTGCCAATCCTGACGAAGGAAAAGAAAATGACCGATGCCAGTGTAATAAGCGATACAAGCGTCCTTTCAAATCACGAGCAAACAGCGGCTGTTCCCAAACCTGTGGCGAAGGCCAAAAAGAGCCCGGTACGCGCCGCAACAATGGCAGATATTGACCTTATCCACGCCCGACTTATGGAGGCAATTGAGACCTCCCCCCATTACTCAGAGCGATTTAAGGCCTTTGAAAAAGAACGCATGGGCAAGCGCTACCTACGCACTTTAGTTGCCGTGGATCCCTATCATATTCTAATAGTTGTGGCCGATAACAAACCCGCCGGCTTTATGATCACCAGCCCACAATATGGCGCCCTATGGTTGCACTGGTCCTATATTTTCCCCGAAATGCGCCGCGCATCCCTTGCCATGGCTGGCCTGCGCGCGCTCATCGCCCATTGGGACAATGGGCAATACCATAAAATCTCCACCTACACTAAGGATGGAAACCCGGCGGTCGCCTTGCTCAAACGGTTCAAGTTTGCGCTGACGGCGAATCTTGAAAACCACATATTTGGCGAGGACTATCTCTTATATGAATTGCCCCTGACCAAGACCATTGAGGGTTATGATCGTGGCACCGGCATGGGGCGCTTGGGCCGCCTAAAAGCACGGCTTCGTGCCATGTTCAATATCTAGGGGCAGAACCCTAGGAACACGTTCAAACTCGCGAAAAACCCGTCACCGAATGGCCCCTGCCCGACATATATTCACCCGGCGCATAATACCGGCGCACATTAGGCGCATATTAATTGAAAAGTTTTGACTAATCTTGCTATACAAAAGGGGACATAACCCCAGCAGGAAATAACTTTTTTCATGAACGCAGTCGAGATCGAGGAAGCGGTGTCGGCCCTTGCCGAGGAAACCTTTGATAGCGGAGCGTTCCCGTTTGCGTTTCTTGAGGCCTTTGGTGCCAAGCCCACCATTCTTAATCGGCTGGCAAAAGGCTCCCTCAACAAGTCCGATATGGGAGGGGTGCTGCGGGCCAACAATATCCACATCAAAACCTGCGCCACAGGCGAGGTAACAAAAACCCTGACAGCCCTAAAGCAAAGCCCCGCCACCACCAAGGCCAAGGCAAAGTTTCTGCTGGCCACCGATGGCGTTACCCTTGAGGCAGAGGACTTAAAAACCGGCGACACAATCGCCTGTACCTATATAGATTTCCCAAATCATTTCGGTTTCTTCTTGCCCCTGGCGGGCATTACGACAGTCGCGCAAATCCGCGAAAGCACCTTTGACATCCGCGCCACCAGTCGCCTTAACAAGCTGTATATGGAATTACTCAAGGACAATGAAGATTGGGCGACCAAAGAACGGCGCGCCGACATGAACCATTTCATGGCGCGGCTGATCTTTTGCTTCTTCGCCGAGGATACCGACATATTTTTTGGCGACAATCTTTTCACCGCCACCATTGAGCAAATGAGTGAGGGGCGCAAAGGGGCCGCCAAGTTTGGCAACACTGACCAGATCATTTCAAAAGTATTTACCGCCATGGATATTGCGCCGGACATGCGCAAAAAGGCCGACCTGCCCCGCTGGGCAGATGCCTTCCCTTACGTGAACGGATCATTGTTTTCCGGCAGTGCTAAGGTGCCCAAATTCACCCGTATCGCCCGCTCCTACCTGCTGCATGTGGGCAATCTGGATTGGAAAAAAATCAACCCGGATATTTTTGGCTCAATGATACAGGCGGTGGCCGATGAGGAAGAGCGCGGCGC
>JAJRRG010000232.1 GCA_024279675.1 Alphaproteobacteria bacterium | reverse complement strand
CCCCCCATAAACCAGCCACAATTAGTCTGTTTATGGGAACAGTTGGGCAGTTAAGCGCCAACACGTCAGGGCAATATGGATATCAGGTTAAATCCCGAAGATCGGATCGGCGGCGGTGCAAAGAAACGCGGCCCCAAAAGTCGTGGCCGTAAACCCGCATCTGGCAAAGCTGCATCTGCCAAGGGACGCAAGCCCGCCGCAAGAAAAGGCACTGGTCGCAAAAGAACCCCAGCCAAAAAACCTGGATTTTTTGCCCGCCTGTTCGGGGGCGGCAATTCCCAAAAACCACGCGCCAATAAACGTAAAAACGCCAAAAAAAACCCCTGACCTTTTGGCGCGTCATTGGCAAACTTACCTATTGGGGCATGATTTTGGGCATTTGGGCCGGGATCGCGGTCGCCGGAATTATCGCCTATTATGCGGTGCAATTGCCCGCCTCTGATTCCTGGGCCGTGCCAACACGTCCCGCCAACATTCGGATTTTGGCGACCAACGGGCAACTTATTTCCAATCGCGGGAAAATGGGCGGCGAGGCCGTTGCCTATCACGAACTGCCCCATTTTGTACCCGCCGCTGTGCTCGCCATCGAAGATCGGCGGTTTTTCTCCCATTTCGGCATTGATTTGTTGGGCATTTCACGGGCTCTGATTGGCAATATAATGGCCGGTCGGATTACGGCCGGGGGCTCAACCATCACTCAGCAGGTGGCTAAGAACCTGTTTTTAACCCCGGATCAAAATTTGGGCCGCAAGGTGCAAGAGGCGTTGCTTTCCATTTGGCTTGAGCAAAATTATTCCAAGACTGAAATCTTAGAACTCTATCTAAACCGGGTATATTTTGGCGCAGGCTCCTATGGCATCGAAGCGGCATCTCAACGCTATTTTGCAAAATCCGCGCGTAATCTCTCCCTTGGGGAAGCGGCGATCATGGCTGGCCTGTTGCAAGCCCCCTCACGTTTATCTCCAGATCGCCACCCCGAGGCCGCCGCCGCCCGCGCCCGTGTGGTTTTAGGGGCGATGGCTGAGGAGGGATACATTTCCCCAGAAGAGGCCAGCGCCGCGTCGATTGACCCCACAAAACGCATTCGCACGCGGGTCGCGGGCGCAGAATTTTATGTGGCCGATTGGGTGGAAAGCCTGATGACATCTTATATTGGCGAAGTAAACAGGGATGTTATTGTAACCACAACCATTGATTGGGATTTGCAAAAAAACGCAGAATTTAACGTGCGCGAGATGGTGCAAGCCAAAGGGGAGGAACATAATTTTTCCCAAGGGGCACTGGTGTCGATGGATACAGGGGGTGCCGTGCGCGCCATTGTTGGTGGCATAGATTATTCTGATAGCCAATATAACCGAGCCGTCACCGCCCGCCGGCAACCGGGTTCTGCATTCAAGCCATTTGTATATCTGGCCGCCCTTGAGGCGGGATATACCCCGGATACAAAAGTAGATGATGCGCCGCTGGATTATGAGGGCTGGAAACCAGAGAATTATAACGGCCAATATGCGGGGCCAGTAACTCTGCGTCAGGCTATTTCTTATTCGCTGAACACCGTGGCGGGGCGTCTTGCTATCGCCGTGGGGCCTCAGGCTGTCATTAACACCGCCTATAAAATGGGAATTTCTTCTTCCATGCCCGCAGTGCCTTCTATTGCTTTGGGTACAGCTGAGGTTTCTCTGCTTGAATTGACCGGGGCCTATGCGCCTTTTGCCAATGGGGGCACCGGGGTTATTGCCCATGTAATTACCCGCATTGAAACCACGGACGGGCAGGTGCTGTATCAAAATATTCCCGCCGGGCCGGGGCAGGTGGTTGCAGGTGAACATGTGGCCATGATGAATGATATGCTCAGCTCGGCGATAGAAATTGGCACCGGCAAACGCGCGCAACTTTCCGGTTGGCCGATTGCGGGTAAAACGGGCACAACCCAATCCAACCGTGATGCGGTCTTTGTGGGCTATTCCGCCAATCTGATTACGGGAGTCTGGTTGGGAAATGATGACAATTCCCCCATGAGCCGGGTTGGTGGTGGCTCGTTTCCCGCTGACATTTGGACGGCATATATGACCCGCGCCCATCAGGGGTTGGTACCCGCAAATTTGCCCGGTGCCTATATTGCGTCCCCGATAGGGGGCCAACCATCCCAGAATTCTCAGGGCCAAACGGCAGATCAGCAAAAGCCGCGCACTCTGGTCGATTTGATCAATGATCTGTTTAACAATTAGGGTCAGGACCTGTTAAATTCGTGCAATTCTGTTTGAAAGAGAGTGTTTAGATAAGGTGAAGCGGCGAGAAATAATGTTTACACCTTTTTGAGCGACGATTTGCTTTAGATGAATACTCTCTTTCAAACCCTTTGGGCGCGTATATATTTTGTCCCTGAATGCGTTGCAAAACCTTGAATACTATATAGTTTCCTTCGGTTCTGCGCCTGCTCAGAAACAAAATCTATTGGGCGCAGAATGGATGAATTTAATAGGTCCTGGCCCTAGGTTCAGTTGAGCCTTGATGAGACTTGCTTGACTAAATTATACTTGCCTCACACCCAAGCGTTTGCTTCACTCAATAATGAATTTAGCGCGTGTTATTTTGTAAGAGGACAAATCAATGAATGATTATTTGAAATCTACCCCGAACAAGGACGGCTTTTTTGGTGATTATGGCGGGGCAATGCTGCCACCCCCATTGGTGCCCCATTTTAAAGAAATAGTTGAGGCCTATGAAACGCTTTCCAACTCCCCTGAGTTTATTGAAGAACTAAGATATATCCGCAAGCATTTTCAAGGGCGTCCAACACCCATTTCCTATCTCAAAAACCTGAGTGAAAAGTGTGGTGGGGCAAAAATTTATGCCAAGCGCGAGGATCTCAATCATACCGGCGCCCATAAGCTCAACCATTGTATGGCCGAGGGTTTACTTGCCAAACATATGGGTAAAACCAAACTCATCGCAGAAACTGGTGCCGGCCAGCACGGGGTGGCATTGGCCACAGCCGCCGCCTATTTCGGCATGGAATGCGAAATCCACATGGGTGAGGTCGACATCAAGAAAGAATATCCCAATGTTGTGCGCATGAAATTGTTGGGCGCAACCGTCATCCCCGTGAGCGAAGGTGCAAAAACCCTTAAGGAGGCCGTGGACAGTGCCTTTGGTTCCTATATTGGGCAGGCAGATCATGCCTTGTTTGGCATCGGCTCCGTGGTTGGACCACACCCATTCCCGATGATGGTCAGAGATTTTCAGTCCATTGTAGGCATTGAATCGCGTGAACAATTTGAAGAAATGACCGGCGGCTTGCCCGATGTAGTGGCGGCCTGTGTGGGCGGTGGCTCCAACGCCATGGGCCTGTTTGCCGGGTTTATCGACGATGAAGATGTGGCCCTTTATGGGGTTGAGCCCTTAGGGACATCCTCAAAATTGGGTGATCATGCCGCCACCCTGACCTACGGACAGGACGGGGACATTCATGGCTTTCACACCAAACTGCTAATGGATGAAAATGGTGACCCGGCCCCGGTTAATACTCTTGCCTCGGGTCTTGATTATCCCGGCGTTGGCCCAGAACATGCCCACTTGCAAAAAATCGGGCGGGTGACCTATACCACCGCCGATGACAAAGAATCCCTCGCGGCGTTTTATGAACTTTCCCGGCTTGAAGGCATCATTCCAGCACTGGAAAGCGCCCATGCTGTAGCTTTCGCCATGCGCGAGGCCAAAAACCATTCCGGCAAATCAATTTTGCTGAACCTGTCCGGGCGTGGCGATAAGGATTTGGACTTCGTTGTCGATACCTATGGATTCGGCGAATAACCAGACGCATATAATCAACAATCGAACCGCGAGGCCATGTGCTTCGCGGTTTTTTGCAAGCAAAATCAAAAAATTTTGAACCTAATATGCATCCTCCCCATACCCCATCAAATGGGTGCCATGGTTTTTGAGCCATGTTCGCCCCCGTTCCATATCAGGTAGGGTCTGTTCAACCTTGGCCCAAAAGGCCGGGGAATGGTTCATCTCACAAAGATGGGCCACCTCATGGGCCGCCACATAATCAAGCACATGGGGCGGTGCCAAAATCAAACGCCAATTATAGCTGAGCTTGCCCGCACTTGAACACGACCCCCAACGGGTTGATTGTGAGCGAATGCTGATTGTGTTTGCTTTAACCCCAAGTCGATTGGCATGGACTGTGCTGGCGCGCTTAAGGTCAATCAACGCTTGCCTTTTTAACCAGTCCTTGAGGCGGCGCGCCATATGTGCTTCGCCCCCTGGCACCAGCAATTGTAGAACAGCATTGTCCTCGGATACGACTACCTGTCCACGAAGTTTTTCGGTTCCAACCAGTTGATGCTCAATACCGCGTAGGGGTATTTGGGCCCCCTCACAAAATTTAATGGCCTTGGGGCGGCGGGCAAGCCTGACATTAAGCCAGTGTTTTTGCTTGTCTAAAAACGCAGTGGCATCCTTGATTCTACCCTTGGGGGGGACAGTCAACACAGGTTCGCCACTCGCCAGAATACTCAGGCGATAGCTGCGCGAACGTGGATGCATCCGAACGCGAATGCCCTTGGGATCATATCCCTCAGGGAAGAACCTTTCCGGCCATTTGGTGTTGCCAAAAATTATGATCGCCCCATAGGTTTCAGGAATTCAATGTGAAATCAGAACCTAGCATCTTTTATCATTCCACAATAGAATTCTGGTTGTTATCAGAAATTGATATTCTGGACATAAAAAAACGCCCCGTGATTGGGGCGTTTTATAACAAGTTTTCTACAACCAGAACTAGTCTTGGTTTTTGCGAGACTTGCGTGACTTGGAGGATTTGCCGGCGCTGCGATATTCATCCATATCCCCATCAAGTGTTGGGGGTGTATCGGACTGATTGTTACCGCGTTCACCCATGAACCGGTCAAACTCTTCCCGGTCGCGGGCCATACGAAGGTTACGCATATGATCTTGAAACTGATGAATTTCTTCATCTAGACGACGGCGTTCTTCGTTTAGGCGATCCAATTGTTCTTCACGGTAGGCGTCGAAGGCTGCGTTGCCGCTTACACTGCCAGAACGGCGGGAATAAGAGCGGCGGGAATGAGGTCCGCGACCTTTCCAATTGCCCCGCTGTTTGTGAATCCAACGTTCCGCTTTTTCAGAGGAACCGCCATAACGCTCACCCCAAAGGATATAGCCTAATACTGCCAATCCTAGAGGCCAGAAAATGATGAAGCCTAATACCATTAGTGTGATAGTGATAAAAGACCATTCAGGTTTAATTAGTGCTGTACTCATGTTTTATTCTCCCAATCTCGAACACACCAAATGTGGGTATGCTAAATTGTAAAACAAGATAAAAGATTCATGGTTTCATATCTTGATTTTTTTTACTCTGCTATTAACAACGGCGCAAAATGCCAAAAAATGGTACTAAAACCGGACAAAATGAGACAAAACGCGTAACAAATAGCGCCAAAACCGGACAAGAAATGTATGTGTGTTATTATTGGTCACTCTTATACATTTCCAGAAATGAATTTTGAAGTCTCTTTATATATGTGAGTCTGATGGCCCAATTATCTGCAACTGATCTTAGCACTTCCATCCAAAACCGCCCCCTGTTAATGGGCACCCTTGTTCGCCTGCGCTGGTTTGCCATCATAGGGCAAACTATTGCTGTGCTATTTGTCGCCCTTGGCCTGAAGTATCCCCTGCCCCTTAATTTTTGCTTGCTGCTCATTGGGGGGTCCACATTATTCAATGTTGCTCTGCTGCTGAAATTTGGGATTTCCCACCGGCCGGCAACTTCTCTGGCAGCGACCCAATTGGCCTTTGATTCCCTGCAACTGGCGGGGTTGCTTTGGCTTACGGGCGGGTTGGAAAATCCGTTTTCTCTGCTGTTGCTAGCTCCCATATCGGTTTCAGCGACTATCCTTCCCCAACGTGAAACAGCCCTTGTTGGGACCCTTGCCGTTGTTATTGTGACGGTTTTGTCCCGCTCACATTTGCCTTTGCCCTGGGATCCAAGCAATGTTTTATCAATCCCCCCATTTTATATTACGGGCATTTGGGTCGCGTTGATTTGCGGGATTGTCTTTGTCACCATTTACGCCAATCGGGTGGCCCATGAGGCGCGGCAATTGGGGGATGCGCTCACCGCAACAGAACTTGCCCTGTCCCGTCAGCAACACCTGTCAGCCCTTGATGGTTTAGCCGCCGCCGCCCATGAGTTGGGCACGCCATTAGCAACAATTACCTTGGCCGCAAAGGAAATGCTGATGGATGTAAAGGATGGGCCTGTTGCAGATGATGTCCGGCTGATCGTTGAGCAGGCTGCCCGGTGCCGTTCGATCCTGTCGCGTTTGCGTGATCTTGATAGCGAGAGCAACAGTCCCTTT
>JAJRRG010000231.1 GCA_024279675.1 Alphaproteobacteria bacterium | reverse complement strand
TCAAATTCGTCAGGATTTCTCTAAAAACCTGATCAACACACTTGAAACTGGTGCGGCTAACTTGACTTTGGCTGATACAAACGAAGAAGCTGCCAACTTGTTGGCCCTGCAGACTCGTCAGTCCTTGTCTTCACAGGCTCTGTCCCTGGCTTCCCAGGCAGATCAGCAGGTTCTACAGCTACTTCGGTAGGTTTAGACCCTTAACAATATATCTAAGGCGGTCCTTCGGGGCCGCCTTTTTTTATTCAAATCCTAGCTCCCCTTCCCCATTCACTCCCGATGGCGCAATATGAGCCACAAAGAATCGCCTTACATGCTGCAAGGAATGCTAAATGCCCCTAAAAGTTGAACTCAAAGCCGATGAACGGTTGATTGTCGGTGCTTCCCTGATCACCAACGGCTCCCAACGCACCAAGTTGTTTATTGAAGGCAACGAACCCATTTTACGTCAGAAGGATATTCTATCCCCTGAAACGGCCAATACCCCGGCAAAGCACGTCTATTTATCAGTTCAGCTCATGTATCTTCAGGGAAAAGGCGAAACCAAAGACTTGCACGATAAGTATGTTGAATTTGCAAGCGATTTTGCCAATGCCGCGCCCTCCGCTCAGCCAATTATTGATGACATAAATAACGAAATCTTAACTGGAAATCTGTACAAAGCTCTAAGGGCCTCAAAAAGGCTCATGACCTATGAACAGGAGCTTTTAGGCAGTGCAAAACCAAGCGGCAGCAGCTTACCAACAAGTGGCAAAACAAACAGCTAATCCAACTGATCGCGAAGCTGATCTTTTGGTAAAATCAGCCCAACGTCTACAAAAAGTACGTGATGATTGGGATGGCAGTTACGCCGATCTTGGTAGTGCCCTCAATTTTACCAACTCCCTCTGGGGCATTTTTCTGGCCGCCGTTGCAAGTGAAGAAAGTCCTCTCCCTAACGATATACGTCAGAACGTGGCCAATCTTGGAATATTTATCCTGAGCAGAATTGTTGAAATCCAGCTGGAACCAGCGCCGCAAAAACTTGATGCGATCATCAACATCAATCGCGAACTGGCCGCCGGCCTGCGCCAGATGCCCGCGAAACAATAGCGATTTCAAGCACATACACGCACGAAAAAACCCCGGAATTTCCGGGGTTCACTGTTTTAAGCCTTTGAAATATTTTTAACTTTGCGACTAGCGAATATAATTTACCAGCGTAAGCTCACTTACCGTCGCCATCGTTTTGTAACTGGCCTGTAGCCGCACTTGAAGATTTTGCAAACGCACAATGGTTTCTTCAATAGAGACATCTTCCATCAACGAAATCGCACTTTCCATCTGAATTTGATAATTCTTATTCAAATCCAGATACGATCCCATGGTCTTGCGCACCACGCCCAACTCCATACTGATAACCTCAATGGAACCGGGTGCATTGTTATTGCTTTCTGCAAGATGAGCGGTCTGTTTATCCGTCAACGCATCATAGCGCCCAATCGCTGTTGGGTCAGAAGATGAAAAAGTTTCAACTGCAACCGAGGCCAAACTGCGCACCAGTTCAAGAAAACCCTTTTCATTGCCCTCAACCCCATAACCTACGCTGGCATTTTCACCCACCCGAGCACTCACGGAATTGCGCACATTGGTGCTGGAGGAACCATCATACCAGGATATAGTATTGGTCGGTGTCGCCGCAATGAGTGCCGTCGCACTATCAAAGGGCGGCCCATCAACCCGCAAAATAGTTTCACCATTGCCATTGAAGAAGTTCTCTGATGCCTCAAATACCGAAGCAGCGCTCAATTCTGTTCCCGCATTGGCGCTAAGGGACACCTGAAGGGCTGCTTCAAAATTTGTTGCCGTGTCAGTCGGTGTCGCCCCTATAATGAACTCACCCGGCCCCGCTGTCGCGTTATTAGTTGCCTTTAACTCAAGGGTTTGTGTGGTGTTGTCCGGCAATGTCAACGTAACATAGACCTTCTCCCCATTATTGGGTTGAGCCGTGAAATCAATATCCATTGTTTGGGGTGCCCCCGCCGGCGGCGTAATAGTTACTCCCGCAGAATCCGTTGACGCACCACTAATTTTGTAACCAAAAGGATGCACTCCGTCTTCAGCCAAAGTGATGGTTGCGCCCACCCGGCTTAAATCAAGCCGCCCCAGACCCGATGCCCCCGCATCCGCTGCCTTGCGTTCAGTAACGATGGTGCGGAACCCGTCCCGGCCCCCTTCACCGTTCAAGAGTGTATCCATCCCCAAGACCGGAGAATCATCCGTATCCCGACCCGCAAACATATAGCGTCCGGCAACTTCAGTATTAAGCAGGTTAATCACCTCATCCAGGTGCGCGCGCGCATAATTCTGCGCGGTGGCCAAATTAACCTGATTTTCTCCCACAGCATCAGCCGCCGCAAAAGCACGTGCCTCGCTTTCAATCTTGTCCATACGCGTGAGAACCAGATCGAGCACGTCAAGACGTGTCCCCACCATGGTTACGTTGCTTTGGTAGGAAACATTCAAGGACAATTGATGACGCAAATTGATTTGCGTACCCCGGTCACTTCCCATGTCAGAAAGTGTTTGCGCGCGCTTCCCAGTTGCCAATTGCACCTGCAAATCATCAAAGCGTTGACGCATTCTGGCGACATTGGAATAGTTCGCATCCAGCGAAAACATGGTTTTACCCACAATCATAATATATGCGCTCCTATATTCTCATCAGCGTATCAAGAAGCTCTTGAACAGTTGATAATACCCGTGCATTCGCCGCATAGGCTGACTGTAATTGCATAAGCATGGCCATTTCCTTGTCCACATCCACACCATATTTTTCGTCCATGCGCGCGGTTAAGGTTTCAAGGGAAAGCTTTTGCGTCTCATTGACCGACTGGCTATTCTGAACCGACGCCCCCTGAAAGCTCAAAGTCTGAGAAATCAGGGCGCTCACACTACCGCTTAACTGGTGCCGTCCCATGGATTTTGTGCTGGTTACATCACCGCTGAACTGCACGTCCCGAAGCTGGTCCCATATATGGTTGACCCGCGATGCATCCCCCAATGAAGATGTTGTGCTGTATTTCACCAGAATTGAGTTGTCTAAATTTGCCGCAAAATTGATTGATATACGTCCGGCAAAACCTTGTTTTTGCCCCTGCCCATCAAGGGAGTTGGTGAATGCCGCATTTGCCGTATCCACAAATAACGGTAAAGCAAGATTGCCATCTTGAACATTAGTTGCGGTGTAACTCGCCTTTAATCCATCAATGTCAGTGGTTGCAGCAAGCCCATCATCAAGCACACGCAAAACAGTACCCGCTGGATTGGAAACGCTAATTGCAGCCCCAAGCGTGGCGTCCAAACTGGCCGCAACAGCTCCTATTCCACCGGAGAAATCAAGCCCGATAACGCGCACCCCGTCTGGCCCCGTGTTATCCATTGGTAATTTACTTAAATCATCAACACGAACTACGCGCACAGCCTTGGCATTGCCCCCCTCAGTATAGTTGAGCAGAAAACTATCCCCGGATTGCAAAGCCGCCAGATCAATATCAAAGCCGGTTTGAGCACCGGCAGTGGCCGCGCTAGAATTTATAGGAACGCTGGAAAGTGCTTGAGCTAAACCTGCGGCAATATCGTCCAACTGCCCTTGGGCCTGCACCAACGTACTGTCGCGCAATTCAATCAAAGCGGCAAGTTTACCCGATTGCAATATACCTTGCCCAACCAAATCTAGCGGTAAACCGGCTGGAGTTCTGATGGAAAGCGTCCCGACACCACTTTCAGATGCAGTTGTCGAATAAATTGAATTGGCAGATAAAACGCCGCCCCCCTGAAAAGAGAAAACGGCCGGTTGATTATCTAAAATTCCGACCCCGGAACGAGTGAGCAGTCTAACACTTCCATTTTGATTGTAAGTCGCACTGACATCAATGCTCTCAGAAATTGACGCCACCAAACGATCACGCTCATCAAGCAAGGCAGAGCGTGCGCCATCATCGCGAACAACTTCAGTCAAACGCGAATTTATGTCACGCAGATTTCCTAGATCTGAATTCAACTCATTGACGACCGCCCCCATTTGGGATTCGGTCTCTTGTCTCAGACTCTGCACATTGCTACTTAAGGAATTCAAGCGATCACTTAACGCATTTGCTGCGGTTAAAACTGTCGCCCGGGCCGAATAGCTATCGGGGCTTGTTGCCATCGCCTGTAGGGACGTCTCAAAAGATGCATATAAGGTATCAAGGGAACTGGCCTCCCCGGACTTCCCAAGATAAGTTTCCAACTGGCTGAGGAAACTTGCCCGCGTATCAGCAAAGCCAGAGCTTGAGATCTGGTTCCCGTAATGACGCTGTAAAGATTCTTCAAAACTACGCGCAACGCCCGCACTCCTGACAGAGCTGGAAACATCCCCATTGCGTTCCACAAGGGTTTGGCGTTGAGCGTGATATCCCGGCGTGCCAGAATTGGCCACATTACGCGATAATATCTCCAATCCACGTTGGGTTACCCCCATGCCGGAAAGCGCATTTGATAGCGAACCCGTCAGGCTCATATTCTTAACCCTTCCTCTTTTCTGACCGGACAAAACCGCTCAGATGCGCCAAAAACATAAGCGCACACAACATGAAAAACTCAATTACAAGCCGCCAAACAATAGGAGCAACCCGCAAATGATAGCGACTGTTAACGCACCATATTCAATGCCTCTTTCAACATTTCGTCAGCTGTCGTCACAATTCTTGTACCGGCGGCATAGGCCTGCTGCGTCACAATAAGTCGCGTAAATTCTTCAGAAATATCCGTATTGGACGCTTCCAATGACGCGCCCTGAATGCCCGTACCATCATTGTCAAAAATTGCCTCACCACTTTCAGAAGTAGACGCGTACGTGCCCCCATCAAGTTTCTTAAGCTGATTGGAAGCGTTGAAATTTGCAGTGACAATTTGCGCCTTTTCAACACTTTCCCCATTGGAATAAGTGGCAACAATACGTCCGCTATTATTGATGGTAACCGCGACAAACTCACCGGCTGCATACCCATCCTGCGCAAGGGTTGTAACCTGCGCCGTGCCATTTGCATCATCGAACTGGGTAACCCCGCTTGCCTGGTGCTTCAAATCAATGTTGCCCAGGGAAATTCCGTTTACACTAACCCCCGAAATTGTGACCGTGCTCACTGCAGGGGCAAGGGAGCCATCAGCCGCAAAAACATAGTCTTGTCCGATGTTTTTCCATTTGGTCGCCGCACCCGTTGCGGTGGCATCCGTGAGATAAAATGCATCCCATGAGTCGGCAGGCGTGTTCGCTGTCTTTGCCCAACGGATTTGGATATTTGCTGGCGCACCGTTTTCAGAATAAACCGTGATTGCGCCGCCGGAGATGGACTGGTTCAAAAAAGTAGCTGAATCCGTTCCATTAATAACCCCTGCCGCAAGGGTCGGATCGGTTCCATAATCTGCAACCTTTAGCAACTCAGAATCCGTCACAGTATCGTCATATGCAATAGTCTGCGGTACCTGTGGCAGGTTCAGCTTGTAATCAATATTCTTTGTCTGCGAGGCCGGAAGGAAAGAATTATCAATTTTTATGACCTCCGGAACGGAACCAGAAATGTTTCCCGTCGCGGCGTCAATCGGTAACCCTTTGAGGTAATAATTCGCCCCATTGACCAAAAAACCTTCCGCATCTACCTGAAAATCACCCCGCCGCGAATAGTAATTAGTGCCACCAAACAACGCATTGCCATCATTCACACCCACTTTTTCATCCACAACAAAGAAACTTTGATCGTTGAGAGCCATATGGGTATCTGATGAGGAGGCGATAATGTCCCCGCGAACATCATTTGTCGCAACCGAATAGGCCTGCACAGCCCCGGAAGTCTGTCGGCGAACCGCCGCCTCAGCAACCATATCCACAAAATCCGTATCCGTACGTTTGAATGCCGTTGTTTGCGAGTTCGCGATATTGCCAGAAATATTTTCCAACGCAAAGGACTGTGCCTGAAGACCCGAAACCGCCGTTGCCAGCGCACCATAAATACCCATACTAATTACTCCATTTACCCCTGACGCCAGACGCGCCGATTCAAACAACACCACGCAAGTGCCATGCCAACATGTTAAGCTGTTGATATATATGTAAATTTTGAATTGAAGCCCGTGTGTTTATTGGGAACACGGAAATTTCTCCCTATCGGCACGGCACTTCTTGCCGCCCTAAAAGTCACTATTCACGTCCTAAATATGAGTTTTGTATGCAATTTACGGCATTAAGCTTGTCTTTGGGCAGGGACTTGGATGCCATGCTTGGACGCCATGCTTGAATGCGCGCAATACTTGCTCTAAACGCTTAACCCCACATATATTGAATATGCCGTTGCGCCACAGCCCAATGACCACCACCGATTTCTCGAATAAAACAGAGTTCCTTTTTATGCTATTTGACCCCGCCATATCATTTGCCAATGCACCGAGCCGAGCCGTAACAGCTGTTGGAATGTCCGGAGTTGGTAAAACCTGGGTATCAACTCTTTTGCGCAAGCATAACTGGTTTCACTATTCCGTCGATTATCGCATCGGCACCCGCTATATGGGCGAGCATATTGTTGACAATCTGAAACATGAAGCCATGAAAGTGCCGTTCCTTAATAGCCTTTTGCGGTCCGATTCCATTGATATTTCCTCCAATATTCGTTTTGAAAACCTTGAACCGCTTTCAACCTATCTCGGCGTACCGGGCAACCCGGATTTGGGGGGGATGTCATTGGCTGAATATCAGATCCGTCAAGCCCAGCACCGCGCCGCAGAAATTTCCGCCATGCGTGATGTGCCAAATTTTATCGCCCGGGCCAAGAATCTGTATGAGTATGACAATTTCATAGCTGACACGGGTGGCTCGTTAATTGAGGTGATCGACCCCAATGATCCGAACGATGAAATCATCAACCTATTGGTCGCCAACTCTATGCTGCTATACATCAGGGGCACCGACACGGATGCCCAAGCCCTGATCGACCGCTACAAACAAGCACCAAAACCCATGTATTATCGCCCCGAATTACTCGTTAAAAAATGGGCTGAGTTTAAGCTGATCAACCATATCAAGCATGATAGAGACGTGAACCCTGACGAATTTGCCGCTTGGGGTTTTGAAGCTATTTTACAGGATCGTTTACCCCATTATCAGATGTTGGCAGACAAGTTTGGCTATACCATCGACGCCCATGAACTTGCCGATATACGTGATAGTCAAGATTTTATCGGACTCATGTGCAAGGCGATTGACAGGCGCACCACGACTTAGCGAATACCCTGAAAAATTGCCGGAACCCTAAAAATTCGCGCCAATAGTTTAACTATTCTTGAGGAGCATACTGATATGCCCATTCGTATTCCCAACGACTTACCCGCCCACAAAACCCTTGAAAGCGAGGGGATTGCCGTCATGGATTCCAGCCGCGCCACACGGCAGGACATCCGCCCCTTGCAAGTTGGTTTGCTAAACCTGATGCCCAATAAGGAACGCACAGAAACCCAGTTTGCCCGATTAATCGGCGCAACCCCCTTGCAGATTGAGCTTACCTTGGTGCGCATTTCCGATCATAAGTCAAAAAATACCCGCGAAGACTACCTCAATTCATTTTATCAACGCTGGGAAGATGTCAAAGAACAAAAATTCGATGGCTTTATCATTACCGGCGCCCCCATCGCTCACCTGCCCTTTGAGGAGGTACGCTACTGGCCCGAAATGGTCGAGATTATGGATTGGACACAAACCAATGTGCATTCAACCATGTTCATCTGTTGGGGCGTGCAGGCGGCATTGCACCATTTCCACGGCATTGCCCGCAAGAAGCGCAAAACTAAGGCCGTTGGCGTTTATCGCCATCAGGTGTTACGCAGCAATTCCCCCTATTTACGCGGGTTTTCCGATGATTTGGCTATCCCCGTTTCGCGTTCCAACGATATTGACGCCAACACCTTGCCCCAAAATTCAGGGTTGGAAGTGCTGATCGACAGTGATGAAGTGGGCATTTGCATGCTCAATGACCCCAAGCATCACGCCCTGCATATGCTCAACCACCTTGAATATGACAATCAGTCCCTGGGAGACGAATATGCGCGTGACGTCAAAGCCGGGTTAAACCCGGACGCACCAATATCCTACTATCCCGACGATAACCCAGAGAACCCGCCGCAAAACCGCTGGCGCAGCCATGGGTTCTTATTGTTCCAGAACTGGATAAATGAGTTTTATCAAACGACGCCGTTTGACATCAACAAAATCGGGCAGAAACCAGAATAGGATTAAAAGACAAGCGCTTGGAATCTAAAGCATGTCTCGTGAACATAATTGAACGCGACACGCTTTAGGGTCGTACCCCCCAGCGCTTGTATTTTATGGTAGGACACTTACCTTGATGAGAGCGAGCAAAAGGAAATTATATGGCCGCCTCACCCACCGGCATAATCGACGAGATCGGCATTGCCCTAAACAACATTACCAGCGCGGCCACCGGTGCAGTCACCCCCGTCATGCGCTTGGGCGTCACCGGCCTGTCTCGCTCGGGCAAAACCATCTTCATTACCTCCCTCGTTCATAATCTGCTCCATGCACAAAATAACGGCGGGCGCTTGCCCGGTTTTTCACTCCTGTCAGAGGGCCGCCTGATTGGCGTAAAGCTTTCCGAGCACCCGGACAAAGCAATCCCCCGCTTTGCCTATGAGAAGCATCTAAGCGCGCTTATGGGGGATGATTCCAAGGACAAACTCCCCTATTGGCCCCAATCCACCCGCAACATTTCGCAATTACGCCTGACCCTGAAATTTCAAAGCACAAAATGGTTCACAGGGCTTGCCGGTCCAAGCACGCTGCATCTGGATATTGTCGATTACCCCGGCGAATGGTTGCTTGACCTGCCTTTGCTCTCTCTCTCCTATGCCCAATGGTCAGACCAATCCCTTTCCCGAGCTGAGCGAACAAAAGCCACAAAACAAACCAACGCATTTTTGTCAGCTCTTACCCCGCTAACAAACGAAGAAAACGCCAGTGAACCACAGGCTGAAAAGCTTGCACAATTGTTCACCAGCCACCTGAAAAATGCGCGTGAGACAGGGCGCGCCATGTCCACTTTACCCCCAGGACGGTTTTTGCTGCCCGGCGATATGGAAGGCTCCCCGGCCCTCACTTTTGCCCCATTGCCAGACGCATGTGCCAACGCAAAAAATGACAGCCTGTATGCACTGATGCAACGGCGCTATGAAGCCTATAAATCCCTCGTTGTTCGTCCATTTTTCAAGGATCATTTCGCCCGTCTCGACCGACAAATTGTGCTGGTTGATGCCCTGCGTGCGCTCAACGCTGGGGCTAACGCTGTGAGCGATTTAGGGGAAGCCATGACCTCTGTTCTGGCCTGTTTTCGCCAAGGTTCCAACAATCCGCTGACCTGGATTGTCGCCCGCAAGATCGACAAAATATTGTTCGCGGCCACCAAGGCCGATCATGTGCATCACACCTCCCATAACCGCTTGGAAAAGATCATCCAACGTCTGGTCGATGGGGCATCCCGCAACGCCAGATTTTCTGGTGCGCACACTGCCGCAATGGCCATCGCATCCGTACGCGCAACCTCCGAAGGCACAATAAAGGATAAGTCTGGCGAACTTGATTGCCTGATCGGCACCCCTGCAAAAGGCGAAAAACTGGACGACAAGGTCTATGACGGAAAAACAAAAATCGCTTTATTTCCCGGTGACTTACCAGAACAATCGGAATCAATATTTCAAAAAAGCCTCAAACCCGACTTACTCAATTTCATGCGTTTTTCCCCACCGGCGGATCTAAAAACTGACAGTGAAAACAACAAGGGCCTCCCCCATATCCGACTGGACAAAGCCCTCAACTATTTAATCGGGGACTGGATGAAATGAGAAAACCAAAAGCTCAAATTTTGAATGAAACGTCCCGACAAGGCACGCCAAAATCTGTTGAAAAACCACCCCGAAAACCGGCCCCAAAACCAACGCGTGAACCCAAGGCTTTTGCGCCAGAAAATGCCGTCGTCACCACGTCTGAGGCATTGGACAATTTTAACCAAACACCTGCAACCGCTATCCTGTCCGAGCGACAAAAACCACGGGCAAACTGGATTTTGAGGCTCGCACTCTGGGCTGGTGGATTGCTCGTTTCTCTGGGGTTGGCGCTCATGGTCGACCGCCTAATCGCCGATCTTTTTGCCCGCTATGAGTGGCTAGGTTGGGCGGGCCTTGCTGTGCTGCTGATTTTTGTTCTCACCCTGACAATCTTGGCGTTTCGAGAAATTCTGGCCCTTGCAAGTCTTAAAAATCTTGACGATTTACGACACAAATCCAAACAAACCCTGTCCTCCAATATGCCCGATGAGGGCCGCCATATCCTTGCACGTTTGCAATCACTTTATGCGCCCCGCGCTGACCTTGCCCACGCCCGCCAACAGCTTGATCGTCAGAGCGCAGATCTGTTCGACGGCGCTGACATGGTGCAACTAGCAGAACATACGCTTATGGCACCGCTGGATGCCAAAGCCAAAGCACTAACCGCCGCATCAGCCCGCCGTGTAGCCATTGTGACCGCCATTTCCCCCCGTGCTTTGGTTGATGTTGCTTTCGTAGCTTATGAATCCATCAAATTGGCGCGCGCCATCGCTGCCCTTTATGGGGCACGTCCCGGCCTATTTGGCGCTTGGAAACTCAGCGGCGCCATCCTGAGCCATTTGGCAATCACTGGCGGTGTGGCTCTGGGGGATAGTGTTATCCAACAGCTATTGGGCCATGGATTAGCCGCCAAGCTTTCAGCCCGTCTTGGGGAAGGTTTGGTCAATGGATTGATGTCCGTGCGTGTGGGCATCGCGGCCATGCGCGTAACCCGGCCCTTGCCCTACAATCGCCTGAAACAGCCCCAGGTCATGGATTTTATGGCCGATTTGGCCAATATTACTAAGGGCGAAGTTGAGAAAAACTAAACAGAACGCTTTTCCACATAAACCCCGTAAAATGTCGTGAGTATTGACAGCCCAACCATCATCGAAAACCAAGTCAGTATTAAAGCAAATAATAAGGGTACCAGTGACATAGAAGATGGGCCGGAAATAAATATGATTAAAAATTCAGGCAATGCGCTGAGTAGGGACAACAATAAAGCGGTCACAAAAAGCACTACCCTGAAATCCTTGCTCATTTTCCAGGACTGAGCAGGCCCAATACGTTTTCCCTTAAGCGCAATCGCTGGCAGACCAATGGCTAAGCGCAGAAAAACAAATGTAATTATAGAACCGAGAGCAAATGAGCGAAAAAACTGCCCTTCCCCGTAAAAGACAAGCGCAACTAAAGTCCGAGAAAAATAGGACAATACGATCAGAAAAAACAAGATCTTCAGTACCTGAACCGTATAGGTTCGATAATTCAGATCGTGCCAGCCAGACAAATATCCTGCGGGCATCTCCCCAAGTAAAACAAACCGATGCCATTGAATGGCAATGATGCTGGAAATAGCGCTCAATGCAACCAGCAGAGCAAATATGCCAATCACACCGGCAAACTGCATCATAGGCACCTGTAAATTGAGCATTTTATTTATGATATAAAGCCCTAGGCCGCCGCCAATTCCGCTCACCAAAATCCACGGCACGCTAATGCGTGCCGCCGCACCAAGATTATTGAACACCATAAAAAATGAGTGCCGAAACAATTCCCAACCTTTAAACAAAGCAGCATAGGCTTTTGAATACATATTCAGGTCCTAAATTATTAGGTGAACAGGCTTTGCAATTAACATGAACACTCTCGCAACGGCGAGAGGCAGGGCGCTAAACTTTTGGCACATCTCCACCAAGAACCGTTAAAAACTGGTCCGTATCAATATTGCCTCCGGTCAGTATCACCCCGACCGCCTTGCCCGACATCAACTCACGTTCCTGCATAAGACCCGCAAGAGCCGCCGCTCCGGCCCCTTCGCTCACCTGATGTATTGCACGATAATACAGGCGCATGGCCTCGCCGATTTCAGTTTCACTCACCGTAATTATTCGCTCCGCCCCATGGCGGTAAATATCATAAGCTTCTTTAACCGGCACGCGCACAGCCATCCCGTCAGCAAAAGTGTTCGCAGAATTCGTCTCCACCAACTTACCCTGTTCCACAGAGAGTTTGGCCGTTTGCGCATGCTCTGAGACAACACCAACAATTTTTGTTTTTAATCCCAATGCATCGCGCGCCAAAATGGTGCCACACAGGCCTGACCCGCACCCAATGGGCACATAGATCGTGTCCAGATGTGGGGCCGCACTCAGCATTTCAAAAGCGTAGGTCGCAACCCCGCGCACAATCTCTTTATGAAAGGGTGGAACAGCCAACCAATTGTTGAGTTCAGCCTGAGCCATTGCCTCAAGCCGTGCCGCGTCAAAATCAGTCCCAAATTCCACCAGTATGGCCCCAAACGCCTTCATGGCGCGGTTTTTTTCTTTCGAGTTGCCCTCTGGCACATAGACATTGGCGCTAAGTCCGGCCCTTGTTGCGGCTCGTGCCTGAGATTGCCCATGGTTGCCACGCGTAGCGGTGACTAACCCTGTTACTTCCGGGTGCGCCCGCTGAACCCAATCAACAAATGTAATGCCCCCACGCACCTTAAATGCGCCGGTCGGGGAATGATTTTCATGTTTGACCCAAACCTCACACCCCAATTCTTGCCCCACCAAAGGCCACGCATATTGTGGGGTCGCATGCATCTGCTGGTATATCAGTTCTGAAGCTTGTTCGAGTTCGGATTTAGAAAATTTCATCGCAATGGCCTCAGTTATTTCGCCGCTGAAGGGGCCAGCGTTAGCTTAAGCCCATCCAGCGCATCGCTCATCAATATTTGACATGATAGCCGTGAATTATCCTGCGCATCCACGGCCATGTCGAGCATCGCCTCTTCCTCCGCAGTAATGGGCGCCAATTTGTCCACCCATTCAGCATCGACAAAAACATGGCATGTGGCACAGGCACAGGCCCCACCACACTCGGCCTTGATATTAAGTTCCCAGTCCCGGATGACTTCCATGGCGCGCCAGCCCTCAAGGGCTTCCAACTCATGCACTTTGCCGTCCTGATCGGTCACAAACAAATACATTACTTTTTAACGCCGAGCTTCTTCTGCAATTTCGTTGAAGACGTTGTGTATTGAAAAACAATACGCTCGTCCGGGGATACAATACGTTTGGCCGCCTGCGCCATCAGCGCCCCCTCGTGGAACCCAGACAGGATAAGCTTAAGTTTGCCCGGATATGTATTGATGTCGCCAATGGCAAAAATTCCCGGAACAGAGCTTTCAAATGTCTCTGTACCCACCGCAATAAGATTGTCGGTCAGATCAAGGCCCCAATCCGCAACAGGGCCCAGTTTCATCGTTAAACCAAAAAACGGCAATAGCCGGGTCACGGGAATATCAATCGGCGCGTCCGCGGTTTTAATCACCATGGAGGAAAGCATGCCATCTTGCCCGTTTAGTTCACCAATCTGGCCCAAAATCAATTTCATCTTACCCGCATCGACAAGGGCTTTCATTTCATTGACGGAAGCGGGTGCCGCCCTAAATTTATCCCGACGATGCACAAGGGTCATGGAACGGGCAATCGGTTGCAGGGAAAGAACCCAATCAAGAGCACTATCGCCCCCCCCCACAATCACAACATCCTGATCGCGAAATTCTTCCATCCGCCGAACGGAATAGAATACGGAACTATCTTCAAAATCCTCAATGCCGGTAACCGGGGGCCGCTTGGGCTGAAACGATCCCCCCCCCGCCGCAACAACGACAATTTTACACAGATAAACCTGTCCCTCATCGTCGGTGACCCT
>JAJRRG010000230.1 GCA_024279675.1 Alphaproteobacteria bacterium | reverse complement strand
TGTGCACACCAAAATAGAACAAACCTATGTGCAATGGGGCATATCTATGGTTAACAAACTCCTTATTTTGCAGGATATTTCTCAACAAAAGTATGGAAATTAACGGATTGCTTACTACGTTCGCTCTAGGAAATAGGGGAGTAGTTTTTAAGGGGTTCGCCTATGCCTGGTTATATCGATCATGAAAATACATCAATTGATTTAAGGTCGATTGTTGATCGTGTCTGGGATAAGCGATTGAGGATTGCTGTCGTAACTGTGGGGTTGTGCGTTGCCACATATTTTCTTTTGTCCCTAGTGCCAAAGACTTATGAGTCCTCCGCGTCAATATTAGTTGAACAACGCGATAATGTTTTTACCCGCGCAACCAATGATACCGGCGCAAACAACACCGTTGTTGATTCGGTTGTTATGTCCTCTCAGGTTGAGCTTATACAATCCTCCGAGACCCTATTGCAGGTTGTGCGGTCATTGAATTTGGGGCAGGTGCCTGAGTTTAACGGTACCTCAACATCCCCTCTGGACCCAATAATGGCCTTGATTGGACGCTCCACGCAAAAAGAGCAGGGGGCCGAGCGGAAAGTTTTGGCGTTGGTCTCCAAGGCCGTGACAGTTATTCAGGAGCGGGACTCCCGGATCATTTCCATTCTGGTACGGTCCCAAGATCGTGATCTGGCGGCAAAAATCGCCAACGAAATCGCCGAAACCCATATTAATCGGCGTACGCAAGTATCGACAGATGACACCGCAGACGCCAGCCGTTGGCTGGAAGGGGAGATTGAAAAACTACGCATTCGGGTTGTGGATGCAGAATCCAAAGTTGCGGCATTTAGAATCGAAAATGACTTGTTTGTCGGAACGAATAATACCAGCCTTCTTGATCAGCAATTGTCAAATATTTCCGGCCAAATCACAAACGCGCAGGAGCGGAAGAATTTTGCGCGATCGCGGGTAACGCTTATTCGCAATCTACTAAGCGCGGGCCAACCCATTTCTGGTGTTGCCGAGGTGCAAAACTCAGTGATTATTCAACGCCTGTCCCAGGACAAAGCGCGTTTGCAGGGGGAGCGTGCGCAACTATCCGCGACGCTGTTGCCCAATCACCCTCAGGTGCGTTCCATCAGCGCGCAAATTTCTGAAATTGATCAGCAAATACGCATCGAGGGGCGCCGGGTTGCCGACGCCATGATGGCAGAGGCCGGCATTGAAGATGCGCAAGTTGCAAGCTTGCAGGACAATCTTGCGCGATTGAAAATAAGTGCCTCTTCCGCAGCCACCTCAACCGTTGAGCTACAGGAACTTGAGCGTGAGGCGAAAGCGCAATCTGATTTGTTGCAAACCTACCTTTTACGGTTCCGAGAAGCTTCCGCCCGTTCAGAATCCGGCGCGAACTTGCCAGATGTCCGTGTGGTTACTACCGCGTTGCCTGGCCTTGTGGCAGTTGCGCCCAAGTCCACAATGATCTTGATTGCAGTGGGTATCGTTGTGCTTGCCGTGCAAATTGGAGGCATTTTGTTTTCCGAGTTAGCAAGTGTTGTACCCGGTCTTTCTTCACATATTGCACATCCAAAATCGCGCGAAGACGAAGCGGGCGATGAAATTGACGAACGCATTAATGAACCACATTTGCGATATCGCGATACTGCACCAAAAGGCAAAAACGCTGTTGTTCAATCGCAGGATGAACGCCGTTCAGCTGATGAATATCAGTATGATGATTTTCTTCCTGAGGAAACTCTCTCAGAGGAGAATGCATCGAACGAGTTTGCACCAAATGAGTTTGTACCAAATGAGTTTGTACCAAACGAGTTTGTATCCGTGGGTGAAGACGCTCAACCGGTTTCACAAAATAACAGCCGACAAACTTCTGCGCGTGAATCCGCAGCAATGGCTCACACTCAAGTTGATGAGCGCACTGTCCATGATCAAGGCATGTCACAAAACGCCTCACAACAGTTTTCGGCCCGCGATGCGCAGGAAGTATTTGAGCAGGATTTTTATGAACTCGCTTTAGCGCTTCGCTCGGGAAAAGAAAATCTAGTGTTCCTGACCTCCTATGACCGCGATGCGGATTGCATTGGGGTGAGCGAAATGCTGTTGAGCGACATTCTAGATTCGGGGCGTTCAGTGGCTGTTGTTGATGCGGGCAGTGGAGTTATTTCTGCTCAGCGCGGCATAAGTGATCTTGCCGCTGGTGAAGTTGAGTTTGGCCAAATTGTATTTCCTGTAAATGGCGAAGGAATAACAGAAGTTTATTGGGGCACACGTCCGACAATCTATCAACAGAGTGAAAAGCCAGCAGTTTTGGTCGAGGCCCTATGTGACATTTGTGACATTGTTCTTGTGTTTGCCGGCGGAATGGGTGTCGCGTCAAACTTGCCACTTTTTGCAGGACTGAATGGGACAATGGCATTGGTGGCGGGTAATCAACCCGCCCCGCATTCCATTTACAGGGCGCTCGATGATGCGGCCTCATTGGGATTTGAGCGGTCGGTATTGTTAGTCATGACTGAACAACGGGCCAATGTAGCCTAATTTGGCCCATTAAAATCAATAGGATGCATTTGCGATGGCAAATCTGAAATATATCGCCTATCGCGCCATATTTGAGCTGATGTGGGCGACCCAAGGTTCGCGCCTTATTCGGCAAATGTCCAAATCAAAGGGCGTGATATTTACCTTGCACCGGGTGTTACCACAAACGCCGGCCTCATTTTCTCCGAATGCAATTTTGCAGGTTACGCCTGAGTTTTTGGAATATGTGATCATTCGCGTGCGTGAATTGGGCATGGATATTGTGTCGCTTGATGAGGCGGTACAAAGGATAAAATCCCCGGAGCAAAGTAACAAGTTTGTGGTTTTTACTTTTGATGATGCCTATCGCGACAATCTTGTGCATGCGCTCCCGATCCTGAAACGTCGAAATTGCCCATTTACCCTTTATGTGCCAACAGCTTTGGTTGATGGGGTGGGGGAAGTGTGGTGGCAGGCGCTTGAGGACATTATCACCAAACAGAATGCGATCGCCTATGTTGGGGACAATGGGGAACTCACCTACCACGACACCAAAACCACGTCGCAAAAACAAGCGGCCTATGATGAACTGTATTGGCGTATGCGCAAAATGCCTGAAGATGCACGGGTGGAATTCTTTGCAGAATTTGCATCCGGGTATGGATTAAACATGGATGAGCATTGCCGTAGCCTAATCATGGACTGGAATGAGTTACAGACATTTCAGGATGAACCATTATGTACCATTGGCGCGCATACCGTGCATCATTATGAGCTCGCCAAATTGCCAGAGGAACAGGCCAGACAAGAAATTCAAAATTCTGTTGACGTAATATTGGCCCAATTTGGCGAAGCACCCAAGCATCTGTCCTTTCCAATCGGGGGATTGGATTCTGCTACAGAGCGCGAATATAAGATGGCTGTTGACCTTGGGTTTGACAGTGCAGTGACCACACGACCGGGTGGCGTGTACGCCCGGCATAAGGACCGCTTAACTGCCTTGCCGCGTATTTCCTTGAACGGCAATTTTCAACAACAAAGATACGTTGATATTCTCGCCACCGGAGCTTTGTTTTCTATGATGTCAGGGGCGTGAAAGCAAAAACTCCACCCCATCCATCTTACGTCTACTCTGTTGGAGATTGCTCAGCGTCAGGCTTTGCCATCCACTTGATGATCATGCCGGCGGGTATCGCCCAGCATAGCCCCACAATGAGAAAAAATATCAAACTTGCCCAGATGGGGAGCCAGCCGAGCCATTCGGTGTACAAAACGGCAATGCCCAATGGATAGGCGATAACGAGGCCAATTATTAGCCACGTCCCAACAAATTTTCGTGCACTTTGTGTCATATTCTCTCGCGTTCAATGCTCATGTGATTCATACGCGCAATTTTTCAAACATATGATTGCTTAGTGCGTGTGTTCCCTTTACCACTTCAAATACAATTTCACAGCACAATCTTTGGGATAAAATCAGTGCCATTGACAGTTCAAACCGCCATCGACACTCTTAAGGCACCACGCCCGGATGCGCTTACGCCGGTACGCATATGGCTCTATATCCTAGCCGCCGCTATCCTGCTTATGGTTGCCATGGGTGGGATGACCCGCCTGACGGATTCGGGGCTGTCAATTACATCGTGGAAACCGATTGCTGGTATGATCCCCCCATTGTCCGCCCATGACTGGCAGTTAGAATTTGAAGCCTACAAACAAATCCCAGAATTTACGCAGCAAAACTTCTGGATGGAATTGAGTGATTTCAAGTCGATATTTTGGTGGGAATGGGGGCATCGTTTTCTGGGGCGGGTGATTGGTATCCTATTTGCCATACCTTTCCTTGTGTTTTTGGTACAGCGTCGCCTTTCATGGAAACTGGCACCATCGCTTGCGTTGTTATTTGTGCTTGGTGGCTTTCAGGGCTTTCTGGGCTGGTGGATGGTGTCTTCGGGCTTGAGTGAGCGTATTGATGTGTCCCAATATCGCTTGGCCGCGCATTTAGGGGCCGCGAGCTTGCTTTTTGGGGCCATTCTTTGGGTCGCGCGTTCTTTGAAACAACAAATTCCTTCGTCGCAAAGAACAAGAGTATCGCGCCGCTGGCAGTGGGGACTGATGGGATTAGCTGTATTGGTGTTCTTACAAATTATTATGGGCGCTTTTGTTGCTGGGCTCGACGCCGGGTTTGGGTTTAATACATGGCCCCTTATGGAAGGGCGCTGGGTGCCGGAGGGATTACTGAGCCATGAGCCGCTATGGCTAAACTTGTTTGAAAATCTGCTGACAGTGCAATTTTCCCACCGAATGCTTGGCTATACGATTGGTCTGGTGTCTTTGATCTTGGCTGTGGGCGGGATGTTGGCTAGCTCATCAATGTTGAAAAACTGGCTCCAAATTATCTTCTTACTCATTTTGGTTCAGATCATGCTGGGTATACTTACCCTGTTATTTGTGGTGCCTGTTTCATTGGCCCTTATCCATCAGGCCGTGGCGTTTATTTTACTTGGCATAATCGTCACCGCAATTGTTGATGTACGGGGTCGGTATTGAAACCGATTTGCGTACCGGTAATATAATACCGCACCGATAACTTGCTGAAAACATTGAGTATATTATTAGTGCTTGACGCGGTTAGTGGAAGCATATATCACGCGCCCAACTAACGAGACTATTGTAAAATTCTTGCAAAACTCTTGTGAGACTCTTGAATGAGGTAGCGGGCGAAAAACGTTTTTTTACCCAAAACCATGAAGAATTGAATTTTAGGAAAGTAAATAATGAAAACCTTCTCGATTAAGGCTTCTGAGATCGATAAAAAGTGGGTGTTGATTGACGCAAAGGACCTCGTTGTCGGTCGCCTTGCTGCAGTCATTGCGACCCGTCTTCGCGGAAAGCATAAGCCTTCTTTTACCCCCCATATGGACATGGGTGACAACGTTATTGTCATCAATGCGGAAAAAGTTCACTTGACTGGCAAGAAGCTGGATCAACGTAAATTCTATTGGCACACGGGTTATCCCGGTGGCATCAAAGACCGTACATCACGTGAAATTATTGAGGGACGTTTCCCTGAACGTGTTTTGGAAAACGCTGTTCGTCGCATGATGCCCGGAGGCCCACTTACCCGCGCCCAGCTCAAATGCCTGCGCATTTATGCTGGTGAAGAGCATGACCAAGTTGCACAAAAGCCAGAAACTCTGGACGTTGCAGCGATGAATACTAAAAACGTGAAGGCAGGTTAAACATGAGCGAAGAACAAACACTCAACTCCCTTGAGGATTTGGGGGAAGTCGTTGAAGCTACCGCACCCGAAGCTATTGTTTACGTCCAAAAATTGGATGAGCATGGTCGTGCCTATGCAACCGGCAAACGTAAAGATGCCGTTGCCCGTGTATGGATTAAGCCCGGCTCTGGCCGTATCACCATCAACGGACGTGAATTTGAAAAATATTTTGCCCGTCCTGTTTTGCGTCTGGTACTTTTACAGCCTGTTGTGGCTGCGGAACGTGTCGACCAATATGATGTTGTTGCAACAGTTTCTGGTGGTGGATTATCCGGCCAAGCTGGTGCCGTACGTCACGTCATTTCAAAAGCGTTGGTTTCCTTTGAGCCTGACTTGCGTCCGGTTTTGAAAAAAGGTGGCTTCCTGACACGCGATAGTCGTGTTGTTGAACGTAAGAAATACGGCAAGGCCAAAGCCCGTCGTTCATTCCAGTTCTCCAAACGCTAAACAAAGCAACCTCACGAAAGTTTGGTTCTGCATATTGCGAGTTACAAAATTCAAAAAGGGTGCCCGTGTGGTGCCCTTTTTTTGTATGTGGTAACGAGTGTACTGATGTTTTTTACTCTCGCTTGTGGGGAAATATCTGCAAAAACTAAAAAATACCGGTGCCGTGCCTGTTATTTCTGTAATTTTGGCCGCGTCAGGATCGGGATATAAATGGCCACAAACCCGGCAAAGCTTGCGATCCACAATGTTGCAGACAGGTGCAACAGCATGACGCTGCTCGGATCCATTTCAGCCCAGATACGAAACACAGCAGCGCCCAATATGAGCGCATATAATGTTGTCACAGGCCATGTTGCCTTTATGGGGCGCCCGGAATGACCAAGGCTTACCCGGCTCATCATGGCCAGGGTCAAACTGCCAATGGCCCCCGCCGTAAATGCGTGTGGAATGCTGGTTTCCCCTTGCCAACCGGGCAACATATCCCCCAAGCCAATGGTCAGAAAACCAATGGGGATGAAAACGTATGAAATGTGTAGGATCGCCAGCATAGGCTCTGAAAATGTTCGCCAACCAGCCCAGCGCCACACACGAAACAGATGCGAGATACCAACGATAGAAGTTGCCCCGCGCGTAATTACATGGCCCGGGAATGCAACCCAAAGAATTAAAGTGGCGCCCGTGGCAATGAGTAAATATTTGTCAAACGTATTGAAGGGGGTGGGTAGGGGGCCATCACTCTGACGTTTGAGCCAATTGCGGGTAAAACTGGGGATGACCCGTCCCCCAACGATGCTAATCAACAGAATAATCATGCCCACGCCAAGGCGAATAGAATAACCTTCATAGGCAATAGAATTATGCGCTTCCACATGGAAAAACACGTTTATGATCGCCAATGCCCCAATGATCATGACGATTTTGAGGTTCCGCCAGTTTTTACCGGCAATTATTTCACGCCCAATAACCAAACAGAGTACAATCAGGAATGCGCTGTCTAGAACAGGGGCTAGATATAGGGGCAAATAGGCTGAAAAAAACAAGGCAACCCGACCCAGCACCCACAGGCCTGAGAGGAGGGCCGTTGGCCAACCCATGATGGGCAAACGCCCAGTCCAATTGGGAATAGCGGTGAGTAAAAAACCTGCAATCACAGCAGAGCCATAGCCAAACACCATTTCATGCATATGCCAGTCGACACCCACCATGCGTGTGGGGATTTCATTGCCGGTGGATAAAAATAAAATCCAGACCAACATGGATAATCCGCCCCAAATCCCTGCATAAAGGAAGAATGGGCGGTACCCGTGACTAAAGAATGTAGAACCTTCATAGGCGCGTGCTTGGCTGGAGCTAGACATATTTGCTAAAAACCTTATTGCATTAGAAGCCTAAACCTGAGGCGCGATCCTGACCTGCTCTTTCGCGCCTTTGGGCTAGGGGGACATAATTATTCATCACACGCTCAATATGCAAAACGGCCTTCGTTGGCCCGTTCTCCTGGGTCAGGTGTGAGGCGGCATCAAGGGCCGCGTCCGCATAGGGTTGATAGCTATCAAGAGCTTGTAAAGCGGCGGCAAGGATTTTTGATGTCAGCTTTTTCAGTGTGACCGGCTCCGGACCACAGCCAAGCGCATGCACACGTTTTCCCCAATAGGGTTGATCGATTCCCTGGGGGATAATGAAAGTTGGTTTACCAGCGCGCAAACCAGCCGCGGTAGTCCCGGCACCCCCGTGATGAACCACGCCCTTTACATAATTGAATAATTCATCATGGGGGGCCTTATCAATTACAAATATACTCTCGGGCATATCATCCGCTTCAATTCCCCCCCAGCCGCTGGCGACCACAACACGTCCACCCCAGATTTCAACGGCTTCCTTGAGAATTTGTGTGTTACGTTTTGCCCCAAATGGCATGGAGCCAAACCCCACATATATGGGCGTATCCCCTGCGGACAAGAAGTCCTGAAACTCATCGGAAGGCTCCCATTCCGTTTGATCCCTTAAAATCCAGTATCCGGTCACAATTGCAGTTTTAGGCCAGTCCCGGGGGCGCGGGGACACGAGGGGAGAATAGGCATAAAGGGTTACTAGATTTTTGCCGTCCGTATCCTTGAAAAACCCACCATTTTTACGTGGCTCAAGTCCCATTAGCTCACGCCGCAATCGGTCGCGCGGGAAATCATAATAGGCTTGCTGAACACTTGTTGCCGCATGGCTGATCCAGTTTAGAGCGCGTCCCATATCGGGCACATCATAGGCACAAATGGGGAATTCACCGGTTGAATTAAGCGGTTGCAAGGCGGTCATAATTGTTGGGACATCCAAAGCTTCGCCAATATCAATGGCGAAACTAGTATTGATGTTCAGGATGATCGCGTCAGCCCCCTGCGCCATGTCCCATGAATGACGGGCGGCCTGTTCTAGGATTTTTTGACCCTGTTGCAAAAGGGCAGGGACCCCGATCAGGAAATTCTCACTGGCATTCTCAAAATTCGATTGCTTGATAAACGAGCGAATATTGCTTCCAAGGCTATGGAACTCTAACCCCAATTCCTTGATTTCATTCTCAAAATCTGCGGGCGCACCCACAACAACCTCATAACCGCGTTCACGCAATTTAAGAGCCAAGGCCAAGTAGGGTTGAACATCGCCTCGTGTGCCTATGGTTGATATGGCTATTCTTTTGGTCATTATTTCTAGTCCGCCCACCATCAAGATTGATGGCCATTATACGTAAAGTTTATCGCGACAGCATATGCATGTGCAAGCCCAAATTTAACTCTGTCACAAAAGCATTTTAATCCAATTAACATGCAAACTCATAGGCTTGCCCAAAGTGTTACATAGTGTGGGTGATTACCCAGAGCAATGGTTTTGCAATTTTGAGCATGCAAATGCATGAAAATTTCCTGCTTTGTCTAAATTTTATCAATTTCCAACCACATTATATTCCTATAATGAGATGAATCAGCGGGTGCATTTGTTTGTTTGTGGCCGATAGTGCACATGTTTTACCAATTAATTTTGACCAGTGAGATGTCCCATGGAACCTGAATTTCATCGTATCAAACGCTTACCCCCCTATGTTTTTGAGTATATCAATCCCATCAAGGCCAAGGCGCGCGCTGAAGGGGTGGACATAATTGATTTGGGCATGGGCAATCCCGACTTGCCAACGCCCCAACATATTGTTGATAAATTGGTCGAAGCCATTCAGGACCCACGCACCCATCGCTATTCCGCCTCCAAGGGCATTCCGGGGCTTCGAAAAGCCCAGGCCTCCTATTATGGGCGCCGGTTTGGGGTGAAACTTAACCCCGATACTCAAGTTGTGGCGACCCTTGGCTCCAAAGAGGGGTTTGCCAATATGGCACAAGCCATCACCGCGCCGGGCGATGTGGTGTTGGTGCCAAACCCAACTTATCCTATTCATTCCTTTGGGTTTATTATGTCAGGTGGTGTCGTGCGTTCCATGCCCGCCGAACCCAATGATGAGTTTTTCCGTGTACTTGATCGGGCGGTGCGTCACTCAATTCCAAAACCCATTGCGTTGATTTTGAATTACCCCTCCAATCCAACCGCCTATATTGCGGATCTGAATTTTTATCAGCGAGTTGTGGATTATTGCCGCAAACACGAGATTTTTATTCTGTCGGATTTGGCCTATTCCGAGGTATATTTTGACGGAAATCCGCCCCCCTCAATTTTGCAAATCCCGGAGGCGATGGAAATTGCAGTTGAGTTCACATCCATGTCCAAGACTTTCTCCATGCCCGGCTGGCGTATGGGTTTTGCCGTGGGCAACGAAAGATTGATAGCGGCACTAACCCGAGTGAAATCCTACCTTGATTATGGGGCCTTTACCCCCATTCAAGTGGCCGCCGCCGCCGCTCTTAATGGGCCTGATGATTGCGTGAGTGATGTGCGCGAGGTTTATAAAACCCGCCGTGATGTGCTGGTGGACAGTTTTGGACGCGCCGGGTGGGACATTCCCCCGCCACCCGCTACGATGTTTGCCTGGGTGCCAATCCCCGACCAGTTTGCCCATTTGGGGTCCCTTGAGTTTGCAAAACTCTTGATAACCGAGGCGGCGGTTGCCGTGGCGCCGGGGGTTGGGTTTGGTGAGTATGGGGATAATTATGTGCGCATTGCACTGGTTGAAAACGAACAACGTATTCGTCAGGCCGCGCGCAATCTCAAAAAATTTCTTGCCAGCGGGCAAGGGGGCAATGTGGTAAACATCAAGACCTGATGTCTTGAGATATCTCCCCTATTCGTTCTCGCGAACATAGAGTTGTTCAAGGGAATATCGGTTGCGCACGCCACGTGCGCCATCGGCCTCAAAATCACTGTCTGAAACCGTGCAATTTCGCCCGCATATCATCACGGCACGTTCCCGGTTTGCATCATTGAACCAAATGCGTCCACCGGGCGTGGCGATGTACCCATTTGTCTCCTCAGCGATGTCCGCGCGCAAATCATCGGAGGAAGGGAGTTCGGAATCAAAATCATAAGAAAATGCCCCATGTGTATGATATGATGCGAAAATATCCATTTCTGAAATTGGGTCGGCTGGCAGACAACTACCCTCGCGCCCACGAATGGGGCGAGTTGCCACAAAGCTTTGATTTTCATCTCGCCCAAAATATCCGCAATATTCCCGGTTGGTTGCGATGGATTTTGGTTGAAGTTCGTCGAAAAACTTTGTGACGAAGGCAAGCTCGGCCCTGCTTTGCGCAAAAACTCCCGAAATGGACAGGCACATAATGAACAGGAATGCGAAAGGCGCTAGTTTTTGGGTTTTTGTGTTCATCAGGTAAAACTCATACTCATTACAATTATTCATCAAAATCTGTTGGTTCAATTTAGGGGCATTTAAGGTAAGAATGCAAATTCCAAGTTTTTTGTATCGCAATCCTCTTGACCTGTAGGACTTTTCCTATTCTATGCGTTTCATGAGCGAGCATCATGACTTTTTACGCAGTGTCGAAGCGTTTTTGAAAAACCATTCCTGGACCCCAACCCGGTTTGGGCGCGAAATGGCTGGGGATCCTCAGTTTATCTTTGATTTGCGAGGCGGGCGCGAACCTCGCTCAGATACCAGAAAGCGAATATCATCCCTTATGAGTGAATATTCAGACAAGGGCGTCTTGCCCGTTCTCCGGGTGGGCATTGCAGGGCTAGGTACTGTTGGTGCGTCCCTCGTGGGTATGTTGCACAAAAGCGGCCCTGAACTGCAACGTAAATATGGGCGGCGCATTGAGATTGTTGCCGTGTCCGCGCGTTCGCGATCACGTGATCGGGGCGTTAGCATTTCTGAGTTTGAATGGCATGACGATCCTGTGGCATTGGCAAAAAATCCGGAAGTGGATTTGTTTGTAGAGCTTGTCGGTGGCGAGGATGGCCCGGCTTTGGCCTCGGTACAGGCGGCTCTGAACGCCGTAAAACCTGTGGTGACTGCCAATAAAGCCCTGCTCGCCAAGCATGGTGTTGATCTGGCCCGACTGGCTGAAAAAACCGGCGCACATATTGGGTTTGAAGCGGCTGTTGCCGGGGGCATACCGGTGATAAAAACCCTTCGCGAAGGTTTGGGAACCGCAAGTGTCACCCGCGTTTATGGCATCATGAACGGCACGTGCAATTATATCCTTACGCGCATGGGAGAAGAGGATATTTCCTTTGCCGATTGCTTAAAAGACGCCCAAGCACTTGGTTATGCGGAGGCCGACCCCGCGTTTGATGTGGAGGGGTTTGATACGGCCCATAAATTGGCGCTGCTCGCTTGCCTGTGCTTTCAAACTGAAATTGCCGCCGATGAAATCTTTGTTGAGGGCATCACCGCTATCACCCAAGCTGACATCAAGGTGGCGGCGGATCTGGGGTACAAAATTAAATTGCCTGGCATTGCCCAGCGTTCCGCTGGGGGAGTGGAACAACGCGTGCATCCAACTTTGGTGCCGCGCTCGTCAGCCATTTCACGTGTGGACAATGTTCTTAATGCTGTCACACTCGAGACTGATCATATTCAGGAATTGATGCTCTCTGGCCCCGGCGCAGGTGGCCCGGCGACAGCGGCTTCGGTTTTGGCAGATATTTTGGATATTGCGCGGGGCCACAATGTGCCACCCCTTGGCATGCCAACGGATGAATTGGCTCCCTATAAACGTGCGCCGATGCAAGCCCATAAGGGGGGGTATTACATCCGCCTGAATGTGCGCGACGTGCCAGGCGCATTGGCCGCCATCACAACCCGGGTTGGGGAAAGTGGCATTTCATTGGAAAGCGTGATCCAGCGCCCGGATTTAAAAGTTGCGTCTGTCAATCTTTCGGATGGGGAAACCCGCACCCTTGTTTTGATTACGCAGGACACAATGGAAAGTTCTGTGCGTGAGGCGCTGGATCAGATCGCCGATGATGGCTATACTGTGGGTGCACCGCAGGTGATACGTATCGAAAGTTTTTAGACCCAAAGGCCTTCCAACAGGAGAATTCTCCTATCCTATGTCCAATGATGAACCAAAATATTTTTTGAACGTTGCCAAATCCGTTTCAGGAAAGGCTTGGACGGATCGGCTGGATATTGCCGCCCAACGTCAGGCCACTGCCATTGCCCAGCAGGTTGATGCTTCTGAGATTGTGGCGCGGATACTGGCCGCTCGCGGGGTTCAGGCGCAAGATGCGCTGAACCATTTGACCCCGACGATTCGTGAGTTAATGCCCGACCCATCTGTTTTGACGGACATGGATGCGTTTGCTTCGCGCTTGTCCAAAGCCATCTTGGGCACGGACAACATTGCTCTGTTTGGGGACTATGATGTAGACGGGGCCAGCTCATGCGCGTTGATGTTACGCTATCTCGCCGGATTTGGCCTGACGGCCGCCTGCCACATTCCGGACCGGATATTTGAAGGCTATGGCCCCAATATTCCCGCGATTGATAAGCTGATTGATGATGGCGCAACTTTACTTATTTTGCTTGATTGTGGCACGACCTCCAATGCGCAGGTTGCCCATGCCAACAGCAGAAATTGTGATGTGCTTATCCTTGATCATCATTTAGCGGCTGGCGAATTACCTAAAGCTTTGGCGCTGGTTAATCCCAACCGCTCGGACGACCTGTCTGAATTGAGCTATCTGTGCGCAGCAGGGGTAACCTTCATGGCGCTGGTGGCAACCAATCGTGCTTTGCGTGCAAGTGAGAGTAAACCTGAGACAAAGTCCTTACCCGACCTGATGGGCATGGTTGATCTGGTGGCACTGGCGACCGTGGGTGATGTGGTGCCACTTAAGGGACTAAACCGTGCTTTGGTTGTGCGCGGCGTTGAAACCATGCGCCAAGGCCACAACAAAGGTATTGCAGCACTAACGTTGGCAGCGCGAATTAACGGGCCTATCGGTGCGCAACATCTCGGTTTTATGATCGGGCCACGCATCAATGCTGGCGGGCGCATCGGGGATGCGGGATTGGGCACCAAGCTTTTAGCCACCAATTCCGATGAGGAGGCCATGTTGATCGCCGCCAATCTAGATGAATTAAACGCAGAACGTCAGACCATTGAAGCGCAAGCCGTCGAGGAGGCGATAGCGGTTGCTGAGGCTGAAATTGGAGCCGGAGAAGGCCCTGCAGTTTTGGTGCTGGCGTCGCAAAACTGGCATCCCGGCGTGGTTGGTCTTGTGGCAGCGCGCCTAAAGGAACGTTTTAATCGTCCCGCGTTTGCCATTGCGTTGAAACCCGATGGAACCGGAAGCGGGTCAGGCCGATCTGTGTCCGGCGTTGATTTGGGGCAGGGGGTACTAGAGGCTGTGGAGCAAGGGCTAATTGAAAAGGGAGGAGGCCACGCCATGGCGGCGGGTATCAGCCTGAAACAAACTCAAATCGGCGCTTTTCGTGGGGCTATAAATGAAGCCCTCGCTAAGGATGTCTCTGTAGCTCGTGACAAGGCCAGCACAAAAATTGATGCGGCCATAACAGCGCGCACGGCAACCCCTGACTTTGTAAACTCGTTGAGCGCGGTTGGCCCGTTTGGCATGGGCAATGCATCGCCGGTTTTTGCGCTGGCGTCCCACAAAATCACCTATTCTAATATTGTGGGGAAAGGGGGGCATGTGCAATGCACCCTGAGCAGTGGAGATGGCGCCTCAATCAAAGCCATTGCTTTTCGCGCCGCAACCTCTGATTTGGGGCAAGCCATATTGAATGCGCCACGGGACAAGCCAATGCATTTTTGCGGAACATTGAACGTGGACCATTGGCAGGGGCGTGAGCGGGTGCAGATGCGCCTAATTGATGCCGCAGACCCCGAAAAAGCCAATTGGTGACAAAAAAATCACAAGCCTCCCCTTGCAAGAACGTTGATTCTTGCACATATTATAGATGAGAATGAGTGTTTGACTGGCGGTACTGGTGGTATCATGAGTGAAAATACGTTTGAAATGGATACAGGGACCCCAGGCCCTTTAACTGGACTTCTGTCTCGGTTTGTTGAATGGGGTGGGGTGAAACTTATTGGCGTACCAAAAAAAGGTGCGCTGACGGTCGAGTTCCCCAATGGGCGCACACGCACGATTGGCGATGCGAACAAGGGCATTCACGCGTTTCTCAAATTTAATAATTTCAAAGTGTTGCGCCAGACCATGCGCCGGGGCACAGTTGGCTTTGCCGCCGCCTATATAAACGGTGATGTTGAATCAAAAAATCTGACTAAATTGTTTCGGTTTTTCCTGCAAAATTTGGATATGTTTTCCAGCGCTAATCCCGGACTATTTCATCGCGCCGCCGCAGATTTATCCTATCACCTGTCCCGAAATAATTCCCGTCAAGGTTCCAAGGAAAACATTGCGGAGCATTATGATTTGGGCAATGATTTTTATGGCGAATGGCTTGATCCCTCAATGACATATTCTTCGGCGATTTTCACCTCAGATGAGCAATCCCTTGAGGAGGCGCAGGAGCAAAAATACCGAACTATTGCCGATATGGCGGGGGTTAGGCCGGGCCATGATGTGCTCGAGATAGGGTGCGGATGGGGCGGCTTGGCCCAAGTGTTGATTGGTAATTATCAGGCAAATGTCTATGGAATCACCCTGTCAAATGAACAGCTCAAATTTGCCAATGCGCGCATGCAAAAATTGGGCTTTGGTAACTCAGCCAGTTTGAATTTTGAAGATTACCGCGACACCAAAGGTCAGTTTGACCATATCTGTTCAATCGAAATGATTGAAGCGGTGGGACAAGACCATTGGCCGCAATATTTTCAAACGGTGCATGACCGGCTCAAACCCGGAGGAACCGCGGCAATTCAAGCCATTACCATCGACGAAACCCATTTTGATTCCTATCGTGCGGGGCCGGATTTTATTCAACGCTATATATTCCCCGGCGGCATGTTGATGACTAAAACGGCGATGAAAGAGCAGGGGGAAAGAGTGGGCTTGGTGCTTGAGAGTACAAAACTGTTCGCCATGTCCTATGCCAAAACATTGCGCCTGTGGCGGGAGAAGTTTTTGGCACGATGGCATGTAATTGCACCGCTCGGATATGATGAAGAATTTAAACGCAAATGGGAATATTACCTGTCCTATTGTGAAGCGGGCTTTACTGAGGGCTTTATTGATGTGGGGATATATCAGTATAAAAAACCCGCCTAGTTTGGCTCAACTGTAGGGTATTATTCTGTAGAGCCGCAATATTTCTCGCCGATATTGAGAGCCGCTAATGATTTGAGGTAACTCGCGACAATGAACAAAGCCTTGGGATATACTCTTGGGACACATCCTTGTTCTTAGTTTGCCATTGTGCTTTCCTGACTTTATGAGTGAGTTAGCAAATAATGTCCGACATAATGGCGGGAGAGATTGTTGTCGACTGTCCTCCCAATGGAACCTTGTGAAAGTTTCTATGATTGCGGCGTTCATGATGCTTTCAGGGTCAAACATAAGTGTGCTGGCAACGGAACATTCATGGTCGTTTATTGAGCATCCGCACCCAACCAATGTACAATTGCCTAAACGAGACGCCAATCTGATACGCCAGATATATTCTGATCAGCTCCCGATAGATGAACTTTGCGAGCGGGTCGTGCGATTAGAATACCAAGCCTATCAGAAGTATTATCCAAGTTATTCGCAGGGGCGTAATGCAGATATTGCATTGCAAAACTGGAAAATCCACGCAGTAACCATAGAGGCCGGTGCTTTGAATACGTGTGTGTATTTATTGTCACTTCTTGAACTTGCACCACTTATTGAACCTGATTTTGAGCCAGACCTTTATTATTGTGGCGTTTATTCCAGACCGGCACAAACTGATTTTGAACAAGAAATGATCTCTCTGTTTGATGAGTATGTAACATTGGTGGCGGCGGGAGACTCTGTGGGGGCCAGCAATATATTGTCGCTCAACAGGTTTGAGAATAATTTGATGCTGAACGATGATGTGCACTTTTATTTTTCATTGCTTTTGCAGCCACATCTTGATGCGGATCCACGCTTACCAGCCCTCATCAATCTTTCCCCCAATATTTCAGGTGAGCGAAAATCTTTTATCGAAAACGCTGCCCAAGCCCATAATTTGCAATCTGTGTTGGACTCGACCGAGCCATGCGCACCGCGTAATTAGTCTGGAATTATCAAGAAATGCCGTAGGTACGTAGCAGGTCTCGCATGATAATTGTCTCTGTTAAAACATCGTCAAACACCGTGTTCATATACGGCTGATGTACATATTCAATGGACATGAAACCGTCATAATGGGCGTCCCGAAGCGTTTCAATCATGGCACCAAAACTTGTTGTGCCTTCGCTAAATTTTGTCTGCAATGCACCGGGACGGGCCTGACGCAGATGAATATGGGCCGCATGGGCCGCCAATGGATCAATCTGCTCCTGCGAATATCCCATGCAAATAAAGTGGGCATAATCAAGCGTGAGCTTTAATCCCGGCACAGCCCTGACCATGGCCAAAGCCATATCGGGGGATGACAGGATGCCCCCGATATGGGGCTCCACAGTCAGGATGATGTTATGAGCCTGAGCAATGGGCATTAGTTTGCGCAATGATTGGGCGGATTGTTCAAACAGCAACTCGGCGGACACATTTGGGCGCGGAACACCGGGAAGTAAAAACAGGGTAGGGATGCCCATCTTGGCAGCAAATTGGCAGACTTGTTCGAAGTCTTGCAGGTTTTGATCTAAGTGCGCGCTATCAGATAACTCCCGCTCAGCCGGTGTTTGCCCGAACAGCCAGTATAAATTGGAGCTCTCAATCCCGGTTTCCAACAATTTTTTTGCGCTGTGTATTGGATCAGAAAGGATTTGCGCCCGGTTAAGGCTTGCCACATGCAATAATCCGATGTCCATATGGCAGATACCAAGAGCTTTTGAAATATTCCATGCTTCGTCCAAGTTACAAGCAGGGAATGACCAGGACGTAATAGAAGTTTGCATAGTGACTTTCCGATCAGAACGCTAAAATTATCAACCATCTATGACACGAAAACTGAAACCAATGGGCTGGTTTGGACAAATTTTACGCGCGCATGCAGACGTATTCTAGCTTTGAGGGTATCAAATTGGCAAGTGGCATGACCTTTGTTCCAGTAAACTATTTCAAAAATATTCTTGATATATTGCAAGGGAGTTCGAATTTAACTCAGTTTTTCAGTGGGTTAACAGAATTGTCATGTGGGTATTGACAAGAGGAATGTCGTATTGGCATATTGGTCAGGCCAATTTAATGTGGCCGGGCTAAGCCAGTTGGTTTTGCCTATGGATGAAAACAGGGAGGTTTCTTGTATAATGAAAATTGAACAAATCACTAAGTGGGCGCTTTGCGCAGCTGTTGCTGGCACGCTCACATCTTTCACCACACTCACGATTGCTGGCGAAGCAGT
>JAJRRG010000229.1 GCA_024279675.1 Alphaproteobacteria bacterium | reverse complement strand
TTTTACCTGCAAACGGGCATAGGTTCCATCTTCTTTTATTTCCAACAAGGCTGTGTTTACCTGCTCCAGAAGTGGCGAGCCGGTGGGCAATGCAATGCCAAAATTATCCGACTGGAACACTGGGCCAGCCAAAGTCACAATTCCCGCCCCCCCATGGGCCGCATGATATTGGGCAACAGGCGCATCCCCAATCGTTGCATCAATTTCCCCCGCCTCAACAGCCGCCAAAGATGCCGCAAAATCCTCATAAGTTCGATAGGATATGTTTTTAGCATCCAAAAATTTGGACATAACGGAATTTTCGCCTACTCCCACCCGTTTACCGATCAAATCCTGATAGGAGTTGATGTCGCTGGTCAATTGCTCAACCGTCAAGGATGTGGTGATCTTTGCGGTCAATGTTGAAACAAAAAACAGGCTAGCGACAATCCAGAACATGGCCAATATGCGCGAGAAAATACTTGCCGGGACTTCGTTGTCAAAGCCCCCCATGGTCATAATAATGAACGCCCACCAAAACGCATCCCACACCCCACCCAAATAATCATCGCGAAAATAATCATGCCGGTCATTGGGGGTCTGTCGTTCAAAAAACCATAGTATATGGGCGATAATCAGCAATACAATGATCGCCCCGCCAATAAGCTGGATGGCCCCCGACTGCCAGATTATGCCGATAATATTTGTCCCCCCCTCTTTGTTGGGTACAATAATTTGCAAACCTGAATCATATATGGAGTGGGAAAAATCCAGTATGCGTTCCCGATCTGAGGTAATCGAAATATTGGCAATCGCCGCATCGGCTCCCCCGTTGGCAACCGCTTCGATCATGGCAGAAAAGCTGTCCTCTTTTTGCCAATCAAAATTCCAGTCATTACGCGCCGCGATCTCGCCCCATAGATCAGCCGAAAACCCGGTAATTGTGCCATCATCTTGATAAAAAATGAAGGGCTGACGCTCGACAGTGGAGATAGTGAGGGATTGCTCAGCGCTGACTTGCCCCATTCCAACACCTGGAAATCCCATGAGTAAAACGACAAGTGTAAAAATAAAAAAGGTAGTATTCTTCACTCAAAAAGTTCCCGTGCAGTCAACCAAGTCCTACTTCTAGAATTCTTGACGCGCTACGGCAAACAAATATTTTAGGCGGGGGACGCAGACACGTTCAAATGTCCAGACACTCCATGCCAAAAACCATTGGAAAATGGCGCAGGAATACCCAATCCATCAAGTTGGGTCTGACCTTCCTTAACATCGATTTTTTTATCAAGAACACCCCGACAGGTTTTTGCCACTGCTATCATATCCTGACTATGGGGGATCAAGCGGCAGTGGGTAACGCCGATTTCAGCTAAACCCTCCAGCTCCCCCAACAGGTTTACATACGTGTGCGAAAGTGTCTGTATACCATTGATGACCAAGAAGTCCTTATGATCCAGCGTTTTAAGCGCCATACCGTCCAAATCATCTTCACATACAAACTGACAATTGTCCTTAATCCGCCCGTGGGCCCGCGCATGATAACAACGGGCTGAAACGGCCAGCGAGGCACGCCCAAACACCTGCACCTCAACCCCGACACCATTCTCGCCCATAGTTTTAGCAGCCTGTGCAAGCAGTTGTGCAGAAGTGCGTGGCAGTTCAACAGGCAAGGAGAAATGCGTCGCCCCCTGTCGAGCCAGAAACGCCATTGTTTCTACGTTGTAGACATTCATCATCGGGCCAATCCTGTGCTTTTTCCCCTTCGTATGAATCAGCCCGGAACTATTATTTATTTCTATTTCTTGCTCTTCGTTTTCACAAAAAGAAGCCATAGCATTGCGTTCGCGCTTGAGCATTACTTCGCTCAAGGAGGAAAAAATTACCTTCTTGCCGGCCCTTTCCAGACGTGCCGCCACTTCCTCTTGCAAGGGCGCAAAAAACGGCGCCCGTTTGGAGCATATAATTTCACCCATATAGACGCAGTCAATCGGGGATTCATCGGCAATCCGAGCATAAAAATCCACCCGTTTTTCATTATTCCAATGAAAAGGGATCGGCCCCATGGTGAGCTTCATTACCTGTTCCTTTGTGTTAAAATGCGCCTCTAACGCCAAGTTTTACTTTTAAAAGCACCCTCGGTTTGCTTTTGCCCCTCGGTCAACGCCAACAAATCAGCAAACTCGGGCTCATTTCCATCTCGCACGTCGTTAATGGCCTTGCGAAAAGCAGAAACACCCCGGCTAACATAGGCCCGAGAGCGCTGGCGCCCCTCAATTTTGAACGCGTTCACCCCCGCCTCCATCAAGTCCGGCAACATGCGTGACAGGTTCAAACTGATAGGTTCCTCAAAGGCATAATATCCGTCATTGCGATGTTTTACACGATAACGTCCTTTGCAAATTGTAGGATATCCGGCAGTCTCCCCGCAAGAATAACAATCAATCATATAAGGGCCAAGAATGGTGGACATGTTGCCCTCATCATCGCGGATATATTGCACATCGGCCGCCGGGGAACACACCCCGTCCATATTGGTGGACAGTCCGGTAATGTAATTGGTCAGTGAACAACGCCCCTCAACCATCAAACCATGATTTCCAAAAATGAATGTCTCAATTTCACAGGGGATTTCCTTAGAAATAGCCCGAATTTCCGGCACTGTCAGAATACGTGGCAACACAACCCGCTTCACCCCAAAATTTTCACAATAGTATCGGATAGCTTCAGGACTGGACGCCGCCGCCTGTACCGACAAATGCAACCTTTTCTCCGGAAAGTGACGTGCGATATAATCAGCAACCCCCACATCGGCAACAATGAAGGCATCCACCCCCATTTTTACCCCGGCAATTGCCGCTTCCTTCCATAAATCAAACTTACCAGCAGGGGGAAACGTATTGAGAGCCAACAATACTTTGGCGCCCTTTGAATGGGCATATGCAACGCTTTTTTCCAACTCAACAGGCGTAAAATTCAAACCTGGAAAATTGCGTGCATTGGTTGCATTCTGAAATCCACAATAAACGGCATCTGCCCCCGCATCCACTGCAGTTCGCAAGGCAGCGGGGGTTCCCGCCGGGCATATTAGTTCAGCCGTATTGGTTGTCATTAACTTTCCTTTGCCACCATATTTTTATTTTTTTCTTCAATTTTTCGTAAGGTGGAAAGGGCCATTTTTCCTGGCGGGCCAAACATTTCTGCGACGCTCTCGGCAATTGATCCGTCCACATCATCCAATGCGTTGCGCAAGCAAACGACCGCTTCTGTATTGCCAGTCACTTCAAGCTCCCGAGAAAAGAACAAAGCGTCCCCATCCAGATCACAATCCACCAAACGCAAAAGGTTTAAAAACTTTCCTGAAATACGCGCCTCATACTCTGGTAATGAACGTTTGTCACAAGCGCGCAGCGACAAATCATCTGGATTGGGGCACAAAACCAGCGCAAATGGAAAGTTTGTCGGATCTATAACGAAAGTAGACGTTTTGTATGGCCCAAGTCGATTGAACATATCAGGGTTTTGCGCAGCAATTTTCCGAACAATTCTGCTTAAAATCGGCTGTAAAACAAATGTAGGAATAGGCAATCGAGACCAGCGTGAAGAAGTTGAATCATTTGGTGCTGTACGCACTGGAGTATCTGCCATTGTGTGCAACTACCTCAAAATCACCCCAGCGCATTTGATTTAGATCAAATACCATTCACATCGAAACCCGGAGTTTCAATCTACTCATACCCGCCACATTTCTTAAAATGCTGGGCCCGACAACCCAAAGGCGACCTAACACTTTAGGGGCGACCACTCACACATAAAACGAGCAGTGTGCAAAAATCAAGAAAGGCACCAATCAGCGACCTTCTTTAGGCGTTCAATTCAATAAACTAATAAACAAACTTGAAATTCAGGCAAACTAACCCCATTATCTCCTTCACCTCCTAGTATAAACAAGCGAAAAATCCCATGCCTAAAATATTAAGTTCAAAAATTCGGCAAGCAGGCAAAGACACTACAAAAGTAATTAGCCATGACGAACAGTCGAAAAATAAATCAAATATACGTGTGACGCAGAGGTCAGGTAAAATAATTCGCCAATCCGCCGCCGACAACAAACCGTTACTGGACCGTCTTGCCAAGAGGTAGGGCACATTATCGCGTAACTCTAGCCGACGCTATAGAAGCACACAATACCGTCCTCTTAGCTTCTGGCGGCGCGCGAGGTGTGTTGAGCGTAGAAATCATTCTATCTGCGCTTGGACGTCCCTACTCTGGATATTTTCGATCCATCGACCGAAAAGGCGCAGCATTGCTTGAAGCTGTAATCCCAAATCATGGCTTTGTTGATGGAAACAAACGCACAGCCGTTTTACTATTACTGCTCATGCTAGACAGAAGCGACTACGAAATTATCACGCTAACACAACCAGAAATCAGCTCTGAATTTGAAGAACTCGTCGTTGGCTTAGCCAGCAACAAGCATAATTTCGAAGATGCTCGCCAGTGGTTAAAGCGTCACTGTACTGCAAAGCTTTAACCGTCCCGCCCCTAATTATCCAGGAAACTCCGCAACTTGCGGCTGCGGCTTGGGTGCTTGAGTTTACGCAATGCCTTGGCTTCAATCTGGCGGATACGTTCGCGGGTCACGTTAAACTGTTGCCCCACCTCTTCCAGAGTATGATCCGTATTCATGCCGATGCTAAACCGCATGCGAAGCACACGCTCCTCACGCGGGGTGAGCGAGGCCAGTACACGGGTTGTGGTAGCCCGGAGATTGCTCTGAATAGCTGAATCAATGGGCTGTTGCGCATTTGAATCGGGAATAAAATCCCCAAGATTGCTGTCTTCTTCGTCGCCAATCGGCGTTTCAAGGGAAATAGGCTCCTTGGCAATTTTTAGCACTTGGCGCACCTTATCCAGCGGCATTTGCAGTTTTTCACCCAATTCCTCAGGCGTTGGCTCGCGACCAATCTCGTGCAACATCTGACGAGAAGTACGCACAATTTTGTTGATGGTTTCAATCATATGCACCGGAATACGGATGGTGCGCGCCTGATCGGCAATCGAGCGGGTGATGGCCTGACGAATCCACCATGTGGCATAGGTCGAGAATTTATAACCCCGACGATATTCAAATTTATCAACCGCCTTCATCAGCCCGATATTACCCTCTTGGATAAGATCGAGGAACTGCAAACCGCGATTGGTATATTTTTTAGCGATGGAAATCACCAAACGTAAATTGGCTTCCACCATTTCTTTTTTAGCAATCGCTGCTTCACGCTCGCCCTTTTGCACCTTGTGCACAATACGCCGATATTCGGCAATATCGACACCGGACTCCGAGGCCAGCGTTTGAATATCCCCACGCAATTCTTCAATAACATCAAGCTCGCGGCGCACAAATTCGCCCCAGCCCTTGCTTTCCAGATCAGCAACTTTGTTAGACCATTCCGGGTCAAGCTCAGCGCCATAATAGGTTTTAAGAAAATCCGAGCGTTCAACCCCATAGCTTTCAGCCAGACGCATCAATCGGCCTTCGTGACGCATCAGGTTCTTGTTGATTTCATAAAGTTGCTCGATCAGACTATCGATACGCGAATTATTCAACGCCAAAGATTTCACAATCAGAATAACGTCCGAACGCAAACCCTTAAGCTTTTTCACTTCCTTGGTGTTTAATTCTTCGGCGTTGAGTTGGATTTCAGTATGGGAATCCTGCAGCGCTCGCATTTTGCCATAAATTTTAGCAATCGTGTCAAACTGTTCAACAACTTGGGGCCTTAGCTCAGCTTCCATGGAAGAAAGGGACAGGTTTGCCTCAAATTCTTCCTCATCAACATCATCGCCGTCCTCTTCGCCCGCTTCGCGTTTTTTCTCTTCTTCAATGGTTTCAGCAACATGGGATTTTTCCGGCAGAACAATATTGCCGTTTGGTCCACGCAAAGGTGGATTTTCATTGGCAACCTGCTTGGCATCGGGTCCCGCATAAGTCGCCTCTAGGTCAATAATATCACGAAGAAGGATTTCCCCCTCATTGAGCTGATCGCGCCAGATAATAATCGCCTGAAAGGTCAACGGGCTTTCACAAAGCCCCTCAATCATGGTTTCACGCCCCGCCTCAATCCGCTTAGCAATGGCAATTTCACCCTCACGGGACAACAGTTCAACCGTGCCCATTTCACGCAAATACATGCGCACCGGATCGTCAGTTCGATCAGAACCTTCGCGTGCGTTGGAGCGACTTTGAACAGCTGTCCCTGCCTTGGTCGTAACTGACGTGCCGGTTTTGGGCTTGGCTTCGGTTTCCTCAACCTCGTCCTCATCCATCACATTGATACCCATTTCAGAGAACATGGACATCACATCTTCAATCTGCTCGGACTTAACCTGATCCGAGGGAAGAACCGCATTTATTTCATCATAGGTGACATAGCCGCGCTTTTTGGCA
>JAJRRG010000228.1 GCA_024279675.1 Alphaproteobacteria bacterium | reverse complement strand
GGTTAAATTGTATTCTGATCTGGATGTTGGCATAACTCTTGTTGCTCTTGCGCCTTTTTTTGCAGCGGTACTTGCCCCTTTTATATTCCGGTTTGTTAAAAGCCATGCCGGTTGGGTGTTGGCAATTATCCCGGCGAGTATATTTGTTTATTTACTAAGCTTTGTTGAGCAGATGGTAGATCGTCAGTTCGTCTCTGCCGGGTTTGACTGGATCCCTGCCTATAATTTGCGCCTGTCCTTTTATCTGGATGGGTTAAGCGTTACGTTTGCCCTGCTAATTTCCGGCATTGGCACATTCATCGTTCTATATTCGGGTGCCTATCTTAAAGGGAATCCCCATCAGGGCCGGTTTTTGTCATTTTTGTTGATGTTCATGGGCTCAATGCTCGGGCTGGTATTGTCTGATAATATGATTTCCCTGTTTGTCTTCTGGGAACTGACCGCAATTACATCATTTTTACTCATTGGGTTTGACCATGCGCGACAGGCTTCGCGCCGTGCCGCTATTCAGGCATTGGTTGTGACCGGGGGCGGTGGACTTGCTTTGCTCGCAGGTTTCATACTTCTCAATCAGGTCACCGGGCAATGGGAACTATCCTCATTGTTTGCCTGGGGCGGTGCGATTAAGGAGACCGATATATATGTGACTATACTGGTGTTGGTTTTGCTTGGCGCTTTTACAAAATCGGCTCAATTCCCATTCCATTTCTGGCTTCCTAACGCCATGGAAGCCCCAACTCCCGTTTCCGCTTATTTGCATTCGGCCACCATGGTCAAAGCCGGTGTTTATTTTCTGATGCGCATGAACCCAATCCTTGGCGGCTCCACCCTGTGGGGCATTATTTTGCCTGTTGTTGGTGGCATTACACTGTTATGGGGCGCCACGATGGCGCTCAAGCAAACTGACCTCAAGCAGATGCTGGCGCAAACCACCATCGCCTCCTTGGGACTGTTGGTTATGTTGATTGGCATAGGTACTGAGGTCGCATTCTCCGCCGCCGTGCTTTATCTGCTGGGTCATGCCTTTTATAAGGGCGCGCTGTTTATGGTGGCGGGCGGGGTTGATCATGCCACCGGAACCCGTGATATCCGTGAGCTGGGCGGACTGTGGAAAAAGATGCCGTTGACGTTTCTTGGCGCACTTATCGGTGTCGCTGGCATGGCAGGTATTCCTATAACGGTTGCATTCCTTGCCAAAGAAGAGATGTATGCCGTTCTGTTTTTTGACAACATTTCAGACATATTTGTTAACTGGCAAAATACCCTTGTTGTTGCCGTGATGCTTTTGGGCAACGCAATGATGATGGCTGTTGGCTTAACTATCCTGATCAAGGCATTTTTTGGCCCGCCAAAACCGGCGAGTAAAAAAGCCCATGAGGGGTCGTTGTCCCTATGGCTAGGCGTGTTGGTGTTGGGCGGTTTCTCCATTTGGGCTGGAACACAATTGGACTATTTCGGGTCGGTGATTATGGCGCCGTTCGCCTCATCCATAGCCAATATTCAAATTGAGTCTCACCTGCATATTGGGCTAGATATGGTGATGACACTTCCCTTTGCTGTCTCGGCCTTGACCTGGGTGCTTGGAATTGTGATTTATCTCGCGGCAACAGATATCCGTGGAGCCCTGCGTGGGGCTTCCAATGCCCTTGGCTGGTCATTTGATAAGCTGTTTGATTTCCTGATGTTTGGCCTTATTCGGTTGTCGAGCAATGTCACCCGTTTCTTCCACCACGGACGACTTGAGTTGTATTTGCTTGTGGTATTTGTCGGGTTTGCCCTGGCGCTTATTGTTCCCCTCTGGAACAGTTTTCAGTTACCCACAATGCCAGCATTTACGGCGTTAACATTCTATGAATGGGCGATTTTTGCCATGGCAATGATCGGCCTAATTGCAGTGCTGATTGCAAAAACTCGTTTGATCGCCATTGTATCCTTGGGCATTCAAGGCTTTGCCGTTGCTTTGTTCTTTGTGTTATTTGGTGCCCCCGATCTTGGCTTTACCCAATTTATGGTTGAAACCTTGTCCGTGGTAATTCTGGCCCTTGTCATGACCCGGTTACATCTGGATCAACGTGATGCACGTGTCCCCGTAGAAATTTTCCGTGATGGTGGTCTTGCGATAATTGTTGGGGTCGGCATTACGGCTCTGATGTTCACCGTTTTGCAATCTGATTTAGATATGCGCTTGTCGGAATTCTTTACCCAAACCAGCGTGCCGCTGGCCCATGGACATAACATTGTTAATGTAATTTTGGTGGATTATCGTGGTCTTGATACGCTGGGTGAGATAGCAGTGGTGATGACAACGGGTATTGCAATCCTTGCCCTAATTCGTATTCGCGGTGGCGGGCCACAAACGGGCGTTGGAGCGCCGGTTCCAAAACAGGCTCCATCACGTTCAAAGACCAAACGGGCTAAAAGTTCAACGCGTAAAACATCTGCCAAGGGTTCAGGAAAGACAGTATCCAGTAAGTCAAAATTAACTGCGCCCAAGTCGAGCAATGCCAATTCAAAGGCTAAATCCTCAAAAGCAAAAGCGTCAACGCCCAAAACAACACAAATTATGGCAAAGGGGAAACCCGCATGAAAACGTTGATTTTTAGAACCATAGCCCCGGCATTGACTGCAATCATGGTTGTATTTTCAATATTTGTCTTATTGCGCGGCCATAATGAACCGGGGGGCGGATTTATTGGTGGGTTGATTGCCGCTTCAGCGATTGCAATTTATGGGATCGCGGCAGGCGTCGCCAATGTGCGCAAGGCTTTGTATTTTGATCCGATTTCGCTGGCAGGGTTTGGTGTGTTTATCGCCGGATTTTCCGGGTTATTATCCTTGGGGCAGTCAGTTCCATTTCTAACGGGTCTCTGGGCAAGTATGCAGTTAGGCCAAGCTGAGATAACTGTTTCTACACCGATGATGTTTGATATTGGCGTGTATTTCGCAGTGGTTGGCACAATTTCTGCCGTGGCGTTGGCGCTGGAAGAGGAAGATGATGGGGGTAGCAAATGAGTGAGTTCTTTATGGCGCCGTTTGTTGGTGCTTTTTTCACTGTGGCGGTATATCTGATCTTGTCAAAGGCCATAATTCGTATGCTCCTAGGCATCGCAATTTTGGGCAATGGGGTCAATTTACTGATCTTTATACTTGGGCGCGTGACCCCGGAAGTTCCCCCGATTGTGCCAAATGGTCTAAGTCAGCCCCTGGGTGCAATCGCCAATCCCTTGCCCCAGGCGTTAATATTGACCGCAATCGTTATCGGTTTCGCCCTGTTCACCTTTCTGTTGGTGCTTGGTTATCGTGCCTATCAGGAGTTGGATGCGGATAATACGGACAATATGCGCCTAGCAGAACCCGCAGCAACCCCCAAACCTCCCTTGAGCTATTAGGTCAAACGATGGCAACGCAAACCGGCACACATACTGAATTAGACCTCCCTCAAGCCATGCTGGAAACAGCAACGGCGGTCTCGGAGTGGAACCTGATACTTCCGGTTGTTATCGCACTGATGGCGGGTGCTTTACTTGCGATGATTCGCCATTCCCGGGGGTCCCAGTTCGGGTTTTCCGTACTCGCGGTTTTAGTAATTCTCGTCATAGAAATTGATTTGTTTTGGCAGGTGCTTGAAACAGGGCCCGTTGTGATGACTATGGGCAATTGGTTGCCCCCTTTTGGGATAAGTTTTGCCGCAGACATTATGAGCGCCAGCTTTGCCTTGGCCGCGTCTTTTGTGACCTTGATTGTGCTCGTCTATTTTCAAGCTGAAATTGTGCCCCGTGAGGTTAGGCACGGATTTTATCCATTGGTAATGCTGTTGCTTGCCGGTGTGACCGGGGCATTTTTAACGGGGGATTTATTCAACCTGTACGTATGGTTTGAGGTGATGCTGATATCATCCTTTGGCCTTCTAATTATCGGCGGGCGCAAGGTGCAACTGGATGGAGCCGTTAAGTATGGCTTCTTAAATTTTTTGGCCACGACCTTCTTTTTGGTTGGTCTTGGTTATATGTATGGATTGACCGGCACATTGAATATGGCTGATATTGCGCTTTTGGCCCCCAGTGCACCCGTTGCACCCATGACGGCCGTTGCCGCTATTTTCCTGTTGGCATTTAGTATGAAAGCGGCGGCTTTCCCGGTAAATGCTTGGTTGCCAGCTTCGTATCATACACCAGATGCGGCGGTTTCTGCTCTGTTCGGCGGTTTGCTGACCAAGGTTGGCGTATATGTTCTTTTAAGAATTATGATTGCATTGATGCCCGCTTCGCGTGAGCTGTTCGATCCGATTTTAACAACAATTGCCGTAATCACACTTATTACAGCCCCTATGGGAGCTATTGCCCAAACCAATCTACGCCGGGCAATTGGGTTTTTGGTTATCGGGGGCATTGGCGCGGTATTTGCAGGTATGGCAATTGCTTCTTTGCGAAGTGTTGCCGGTGCAACATTTTATGCGTTCCATTCCATGCTCACGATGACAGCCTTGTATCTTGTCGCAGGTTTGATCGAGCGCGTAACCCAGGCAAAAGACACAAAGCAAATGGGTGGTATTTATGCGGCAAATTCTCCCATTTCCATAATGTTTTTGATACTGGTTTTTGCCGCAGCTGGCTTGCCACCATTTCTTGGGTTCTGGCCTAAATTACTCATTACCCATGGGGCAATTGCCCAGGCCGATTGGTTGCTTGTTTTTGCAGTTTTGTTCAATTCCTTACTCACCTCAATTGCCGGCACGCGTCTTTGGGCGCATATATTTTGGCGACCCGGACGCGAAGGTGCCCATTCAGAAATACCCAATGATCATCTGCGCAAGTTAAATCCCACCGAGTCGCGCATGGCTTTAGGGTCAACCATGGTTTTGGTTGGTGTGATTGTTGTTCTGGGATTGTGGCCTAACTTGTTGTTTGAAAGTGCGGGGATGGCCGCAGGGCAACTATTACAGCCTCAATTGTATATTGAAGCTTTTGGCTTACAGGGCTTTTCCCCTGATATTCTCAGCACAGGAGGTGCCTCATGAACAGGGCCGCATTAGCCATTATTCTTGCTCTCATTTGGGCTTCAATTACGGGTAATTTCTCTGCGCCAAACCTCGTTCTTGGGGGCGGGGTGAGCATTCTAGCCCTTTGGCTTGTGCGCACGGAAGTTTCCACCCCTTATTATTTTAAGAAGTTTCGATTGGCCGTGTCGCTGACGTTATTGTTTTTTTATGAATTGGCATTGAGCGCGGTGCGTGTTTCCATGCTTGTGCTATCCCCAAATTTGAAATCCAAACTTAAGCCCGGTATTATCGCCTTCCCGCTTACAGTTCAAAGCGATGTGGAAATAACGTTGTTGGCCAATCTTATTACGCTAACCCCTGGTACCCTAAGTGTTGATGTGTCTGAAGACAAAACAAAACTCTATGTTCACGCGATTTCTGTACCAGACAAACAGGCTTTGATTGATGAAATAGCTCAGGGTTTTGAAGCTAAAATAATTGAGGTGTTTGAATGAGTGGAGCTGAATTTCTACAGTTTGCCGCGGTCGTTTCCCTTGGGCTATTGTCCTTTGCCTTTTTGTTGACGATTATTCGAATAGTGCGGGGCCCCACAATTCCAGATCGGGTATTGGCTTTGGATATGCTTGTTTCAATTGGCATTGCCTATATCGCTGTTGTGGCGATAAAAACGAGTTTTTCCCTGTATCTAGATGTAGCTATTGCCCTGGGACTTGTTGGGTTTTTGGCGACCGTTGCTTTTGCCCGCTACGTGCAACATCGCGGGTTGAAGCGCAAAAATATGCCTTCAGACGACCGGGAGACAAAGCAATGATTGAAGAGATCACATCCTATGCGGCGGGCGTATTACTATTAGCAGGTGCATTATTTAGCTTGATTGCCGCTATTGTACTACTTCGCTTGCCTGATTTGTATACGCGTATGCATGCAGCCTCCAAAACTGGAACAATGGGAGCGGGACTAAGCTTTTTAGCCATCGCTTTGACTGCCTTTGATGGGCCGGTAATCTTGCGTGCAATCGTGGGTTTTATCTTTCTGATGCTGACAGCGCCAGTTTCTGCTCATTTGCTCGCCAGAGCTGCCTGCCTCGTAGGATATAAACCGTCAAATCTTACAGAACTTAATGATTTTGCGAGGGATCGATCCGACTAAATCTGCGTAAGAGCGTATTCACACCAATTTCTTTTAAACTCAATACAAACTTGAGTTGATTTGAGCATCTTATGGGAGTAAAAGTCGCGCCGGTTGCCCATTTTTTCGGTGCAACAATTAGCAAATTTAGAACAAAAAAGGAACGCTAATGAGCGAGCAAAGTTCTGTTTCTCCCAATGACACCCTTGACCTAATTGAGTTAAGTACAGAAATCGTGTGCTCATATATCAGTCAT
>JAJRRG010000227.1 GCA_024279675.1 Alphaproteobacteria bacterium | reverse complement strand
TGTCTTGAGGTTAAACCGCTCCAGCGCTCGGTCAAAACGTTGCTCGAGCATGACAGCATATGCCCCCTGTCCACGAAAGCGCGAGCCAAACCGCGGGTCGTTCAAGCGGCCATTTTTCTTGCCCCCGCGTGTGTCTCGGACCAAATTTAGAACATGGGAAACTTTGTTGGGATAATAACGCAGCAACCATTCAGCAAAAATTTCCTTCACTTCATTTGGCAGGCGTAACAAGATCATGCCAGCCCCGACCGCGCCCTGAGCCACACTGGCATCCAGAATGCGTTCCAGTTCCATATCGTTGATCGCGGGGATCATCGGAGCCAGTAAGGCATGGGTTGGAACCCCCGCCTCACTAAGTAACTTTATAGCCTCCAGCCGTTTGGCCGGTGTCGAAGCACGTGGTTCCATCCAGCGGGACAATTTATGATCCATGGACGTAATAGAAATTGTAACGGACACAAGATTAAGCTTTGCGAGTTGGCTAAGTAAATCCAGGTCACGAAGAATAAGAACGGACTTTGTGGTGATGCTGACGGGATGTCGGGTTTCAAGAAATACCTCTAGCAAAGCCCTCATGATCTTATGCTTTTTTTCTACCGGCTGATACGGGTCAGTATTGGTGCCAATCGCAATGGTTTTTGGGCGATAGCGCCCGTGGGACAATTCTTTGCGCAACAGATTTGCCGCATTGGGTTTGATGTAAATGTCCCGCTCAAAATCAAGGCCCGCAGAATGTCCAAGATACGTGTGGGTGGGGCGGGCATAACAATATGAACATCCATGGGCGCACCCGCGATAGGGGTTGATGGAGCGGTCAAAATGCAAATCAGGGGATGTGTTGCGGGTGATGATACTTGTCGCGCGTTCCAGATGCTCAATCGTATCAAAGGGCATAATGGGAGCGCTGTCCCCCCAACCATCATCAAAACTTTCCCGTTGTTCGTTCTCAAAGCGCCCGGAACGATTGCTTTGGGCACCACGACCTCGATTTAATGCGGGGTCAACCAGTTTGAACTCAAGAATATCTGCATCCCGCGTATGGGCTAGCCGTTCAATAGTTTCAAAGGATGGGGCAACATGGGGCAGCATAATATTTCTCCTATCAACAAGAGAACGACGCAAACCGTCTCCTTAGTCAGAAGAAATTCCTAGCACACTAATGAGAACAAATAAAGAACAAAGTTATTTCTCGCTCAAATGTTCCCCAAGACGCGGCATCAGTTCAACGATGTTACATGGCCCATGCTGATAGTTAAGTTGATGGCGCAAAATTCCCTCCCATGCGTCGCGGCAGGCCCCTTTTGAGCCGGGCAGGCAGAAAATAAACGTCGTGGCCGCAAGGCCAGCTGTTGCGCGGGACAACATGCTCGAAGTGCCAATTTTTGTGGCTGAATAGGCATGAAACAGAGCAGAGAATCCATCCATACGTTTGTCAAACAAAGGCTCAACCGCCTCCGGGGTTACGTCAAACCCGGAAAACCCGGTCCCCCCTGTAGTAATGACAATATCGATTTCGGAGTCGGCAACCCAATTCTGAACCTTGGCTCGAATGGCGGCAATGTCATCCTTGACGATGGCGCGTATGGCGCATGCATGCCCATCTTCAGTAATCATTTTTTCCAGTAGAGCACCACTGATATCATCCTCTAGATTTCTGGTGTCAGAAACGACAAGAACGGCGATGTTCAGGGGGATGAATTTCTTATTTTCGTTCAGGCGGGAAGGGAACATGCAAATTTGTTTCTTTCTAATTGAGGGCGTCATCGGAGCGCGGATCTAGGGTCATCGTAGCAGCTGTTGAATTGCGTTCTAGAGGGACTGCGCGGAATGGGGCGTGGGCTTCAGGGTTTTCGATCGGGCGTATTTTCATGCGAATGAAAGCGATCACCGCAAGTAGGGCATGGAACATCGCGGTTACAAGGAACATGGATGAAGGGTTCAAAGCATTCATCAGCCACGCCGCGATCAGGGGCCCGATGGCTAAACCAAAGCCAAAGGTCAGGAGCATGCCGGCGGCAATGGGGGCAAATTGGCCATCCTCAGCCGAATCGTTGGCATGGGCAACGGCCACCGCATGGATGGGAAAGGCACTAAAGCCATAAAGGGCGAACAAAGCATATAGGAGCCACCCCTCGCTCGGATTTATCAGCACCAGCAACAGCCCCATGAATGCCGCAAACAAACTGGTGCCCATGATGACCCAACGCCGGTCAATCTTGTCAGATAATCGCCCGAATGGAACCTGCGACAAAGCGCCCAAAACCATGGCCACGCTCATAACCTGCGCAATATGGGTCGCGTTTAGCCCTTGGGTAAATCCAAGCACCGGTGCCAATGTATAAAAAGTGCCATTGGCTATTCCCACACAAAAGCTGGCGACAACCGCAATGGGGGAGGTGCGAAAAAGCAATTTCAGATCAATTTTTGCCGACGCCAGCGGGCGAGGTTGCTGGCGGGTGGTCAACGCGGTGGGTAAAAGCGCCAGAATAAAAGCCATAGCGCCAATGACAAACGGCAAATACCCAGCAATGCCCGTGTATGAAATGGCCAACTGTCCAAGCGTAAGGAATGCCATATTGATCATAACGTACAATGAAAAAACTGTGCCTCGGCTCTTATTGTCAGAAACCTCGTTGAGCCAGCTTTCAACAATCATCGCTGCG
>JAJRRG010000013.1 GCA_024279675.1 Alphaproteobacteria bacterium | reverse complement strand
GAAACGGCCAGTCACAAGCTTATCCGCACACCCCATCACATTAATGATTCCGCATTTGCAGATATTGCTGTGAACGCATTTAACGAGATTAGCCAAAATAGTAGGAGGTCAACCCATGCCGCGATTTGAGCGCAAGGATTTACTGGAAAAATTTAACGCCATGAAGGCCGCTGGCACGCCCATTATTGGGGGTGGTGCCGGTACAGGCCTTTCGGCAAAATGCGAAGAAGATGGCGGCATTGACCTGATGGTCATTTACAATTCAGGGCGCTATCGCATGGCGGGTCGCGGTTCGCTTTCTGGCTTATTGGCCTACGGTAATGCCAATGATGTGGTGATGGAAATGGCCCATGAAATCTTACCGGTCGCAAAAAATACCCCCGTTGTGGCGGGCGTCAACGGCACCGATCCGTTCTGCATCATGGATCAGTTCCTTGATCAGGTGAAAGCCATCGGCTTTTCGGGCGTGCAGAATTTTCCCACAGTCGGCCTGATCGATGGGAACTTTCGTGCCAATCTGGAAGAAACCGGCATGTCTTACGGGCTGGAAGTGGATATGATCGCATTGGCTCATCAAAAGGATATGCTGACCACCCCTTATGTTTTTGATGAGGAGAACGCCGCCGCCATGGCCAAGGCTGGCGCCGATATTATTGTGTGCCACATGGGCCTGACAACGGGGGGCGCGGTTGGCGCTGAAACGGCCCTAAAACTTGAAGATTGCCCTAAGCTTGTCGACCGATGGTCTGAAGCGGCACTTAAGGTCAATCCAAATGTTATAATTCTGGCGCACGGGGGGCCAATCGCCATGCCCGCCGATGCTGAATATGTGTTACAAAACACCCAAAACTGCCACGGATTTTATGGGGCGTCTTCCATGGAAAGACTGCCCACTGAAACAGCATTAACAGAACAAACCCGGTCGTTCAAAACGATCCGGGGACGCCAATAGGAGAGAGATATGTCTGGAGATCAAATAGGCGCTGCCGTTTTATGGCTTGTTGCCGCAATCGCGCTGATTGCAATAATCGTGTGGTTGTTAAGTTGGCTTTATCATCGCTCGACCAAGGGCGTGTCGTTTGTGCGAACGGGATTTGGTGGTGAGCGAGTGGTAATTGACGGCGGCGCACTGGTGCTGCCTATCCTACATGAAGTTACCCCAGTCAGCATGGGGGTTACCCACCTAAGTATCGCTCGCAAAAAAGACGCGGCGCTCATAACCCGTGATCGCATGCGTGTGGATATTGAAGCGGACTTTTTCGTGCGCGTTATCCCCTCGATTGAGGGGGTATCCATGGCCGCGACAACCCTTGGGGCGCGTACAATGGAGGCAGGGCAACTCACGGAGTTACTTGAGGGTAAATTCGTTGGGGCGCTACGTTCTGTCGCTGCCGAAATGTCGTTGGATGAAATGCATGAGGAGGGAAGCGAGTATGTCGCCCACGTAACAGAGAGGGCCACAGACGCGCTAAGCCGCAATGGTCTGGAGCTTGAATCCGTGGCCATCACCAACCTTGATCAAGCCGATATTGAGTATTTTAACCCCGCCAATCGTTTCGATGCTGAGGGTTTGACCCAGCTGATCGGCACCATTGAAGAAAGGCGTCAGCTGCGCAATGATATTGAACAAACGGCGCTGGTATCCATTCGCTCCCGTAATCTTTTGGCTGAAAAGGAAACGCTGGATATAGAACGTCAGGCCGAGGAAAACCGCGCGGCGCAAAAAGCCGATATTGCTGAAGCCCAGGCCAAAGGCGAAGCTGAGGCGGCGGTAGCTCGGATTGAATCTGACCGCAACCGCGAGGAAGCGGAACTGGAAAAACAAATACTGCTCTCAAAGAAAGAGATTGAAGCTTCAACCCATCGGGTCGCCAGCGAAGAAGCACGCGCGAAAGTTGCCATTGCTCAAGAGGCCGTGGCCACAAGCCGCGAAATTGAAGTGGCACGCAGAAAGTCCGCCGTTGACCGGATGATCGCGGAAAAAGATGCGGACAATAAGAAGCTTGCCGCGTCTGCAGAAAAAGTTAGCGCAGCCGTGAACGCTGATGCGGCGCGTCAACGCAATGAAGCTGAAAATACGTTGAGTGAAAGCGCACGTAACGGACGTATTCGTGAAAAGACCCTTGATAAACTGGAGGGGATTGTGCGCGAAAGTGTTCGGCCTCTGGAGAATATTGAGGGCATCAAAATTGTGCAGATGGGCGGTATCATGGATGGCGGGCAGGGCGGATCATACCGTTCGCCAACCGATGAGGTGATAGATTCAGCCCTTCGTTTCCGCGCCCAGGCCCCCCTGATTGATGAAATGATGAAAGAGATCGGGGTGGAAAACGCCGGCGTTGCCAAGATGGGTGATATTTTCCGTAGTGCTAAGGATGCAAGCTCGCTCGCTAAAGATGCTCAAGCGAGTAAAGCGGACACAGGCACAAAACCAACTGGCTCTAAAAATACGAGCACCACAGGCACAAGTGTCAAAAATACCCGCACCACGCGTAAGAAGGGGAGTTAGGCCATGACAAAAGTCTATACATCATCTGTCATTGGTGCCTCCGCTGAGCAGGTTTGGGACATTATTCGGGACTTTAACGGCATGCCCCTGTGGCATCCTCTTATTGCGGTTAGCCGCATTGAGGATGAACTCAATTCCGCTGAGGTGGGTTGTGTGCGCGATTTTCAACTCAAGGACGGGGGCAAAATTCGCGAAAAATTGTTGGCGCTGTCTGACTATGATTTTAGTTTTACCTATTCAATCCTGGAAAGCCCCATGGCACTGGAAAACTATGTTGCCACCCTTAAGCTTACCCCAATTACCGATGGACTGCGATGTGTTGGCGAGTGGACAGCTGAATTTGATTGCGCGTCAAAAGACGAAGAAGAATTGCGCGTTTTGATTGGACAGAGTGTTTTCCAAAATGGGTTTGATGCGCTTAAGGCACGGTTTGGCTAGGGTTTAGTCCGACAGCGGCCCATTTTTGTGATTTGCCCCGAAGAAAAGTTTTGGATAAACTTCTCCTTAGGTTACCTAACGGGGGCGGTCATGGGCGTTGATATACAAGACTTGGACAATCAAGGGTTGGATATACAAGAGCTACGAAAACAGATAGCTGATTTAGAAGAGCAACTGGAACAAAAGCATATCCAGATGCGCCAAAGTGAGGCCAAGTATCGGCTTGATGGACGTGATGTCATTTTTGATGATGCGACCAAGCTTGCGCACGAGGCACAACGTTCGGATATGTTTCGTTATTGGCGCAATATGACCTTTAGAACACGAACCTCAGGCTGGTTCGTTTATTTTATGATAGTCCCGTTTGCATTCATGGATTTAAGCGTCACCATTTATCAGGCCGTATGTTTCTGGGCGTGGGATGTGCCAAAGGCGAAGCGAGCGGATTATGTATTTGTTGATCGCCAACATTTAAAATATTTGAATGGGCTAGAGAGATTTAACTGCATGTTTTGCGGATACGCCACCGGAGTTGCCGCATTCACTATGGAAGTCACCGCCCGGACGGAAAATCATTGGTGCCCAATTAAACACGCTTCAAAAGTCCCCCTGAAACACCCCTATTATTCCGATTATCTGGAATATGGGGACGACAAAGCCTGGAAAGACCATGATGATGTGGTGTAGGCGTTAGCTTTTATTTGCAAAGTTCTTAGCCTTTATCTGCCGCCCTGAGCAACATTCCAAACAGGTCGCGCGGCGTGTCCGGATCCGCCAACATATCTAAGTCTTGATAGAGGCCAGTGCGCTCCAATTGGTCGCGCACATAACGCAAAGCCGAAAAATCCTCCGTGGCAAAACCAACAGAATCAAACAGAGTTATTTGCTCTTTATTCACACGCCCCGGCGCAACGCCCGTCATGACTTCCCACATTTCGGTGACTTTATGATCCGCATTGAGTTGTTGCAATTCACCTTCAATGCGGGTTTGGGGTGTGTATTCAACAAATATTTCTGAGCGTAACAAGATGTCCTTGTGCAGTTCGGTTTTGCCGGGGCAGTCCCCCCCAATGGCATTTATATGCACTGCGGAGCCAACCATATCGTCGGTTAAAATTGTGGCATACTGTTTGTCAGCCGTCACCGTTGTGATGATGTCTGCCCCCTGAACAGCCTCCTCAGCGGAGGTGCAACGGGTGATGGTAAAACCATAATTTTTCAAGTTTTCCATGCACTTATCAGTGGCAATTGAATCAATATCATAAAGGCGTAGGTTTTTGATGCCCACAATCGATTTGAAGGCCAATGCCTGAAATTCTGATTGTGCCCCGTTGCCAATCATTGCCATTGTCGTGGAGCCTTTTGGTGCCAGATAGCGAGCCACCAGCGCCGAAGTGGCCGCGGTTCGCAGAGCGGTAAGAATGGTCATTTCTGAAATCAGCACCGGATAACCATTGTTGACATTTGATAGGACACCAAAGGCGGTGACGGTCTGTAATCCCTGCTTGGTGTTGCTGGGATGGCCGTTTACATATTTAAACCCATAAACTTCCCCATCGGAGGTGGGCATCAACTCAATGACGCCCTCTGGGGAGTGGGACGCAACCCGGGGTGTTTTGTCAAAAAGCTCCCAGCGCTTAAAGTCTGCTTCGATATAGTCAGCCATCTCAACCAGCATTTTCTCAACGCCAATTTCCAGCACGAGTTTCATCATATGATCCACAGATACAAAGGGAACAATGTTCAGTTTTTTTGTCACGATTAATAACTCCGGGTTGGGCGATCGAAAATTTTGCGTCCCATAAGGGAGGCCGTCAGATCAACCATAAGGCGGGCTGTGCGGCCTCGCTCATCAAGAAAAGGATTGAGTTCAACAAGGTCTAGGGACGTCACAAGAGCGCTTTCATGGAGTAACTCCATGACGAGATGTGCCTCGCGAAATGTTGCGCCGCCGGGAACAGTCGTGCCAACCGCCGGGGCAATATCAGGGTCAAGGAAATCCACATCAAGGCTGACATGCAACATGCCCTCAACCGAGCGTACCTTACCTATGAAGTCGGAAATTAGCTTAAACGCGCCAACCTCATCAATGGCGCGCATGTCATGCACGCATATATTTTGTGCAATCAGTGCTCGGTGTTCATCTGGATCAATGGAACGTGCGCCAAAGATGCAAATATTTTCCGGAGCAACAGGGGATGTTATTGGCGGAAATCCATCAAACCCATCCTGCATGGTTACATAGGCCAAAGGCGTGCCATGCAAATTACCTGATTTGCTGGTAACTGGCGTGTGAAAGTCCGGATGCGCATCCAACCAAAGCACAAACAAGGGGCGATTTTTGCTCGCGGCAAAATCCGCTACCCCAGCCACGGTGCCAAGAGATAGGGAATGATCGCCCCCCATAAAGATGGGGAAACCTTCCTCGCTTGCCTTAAAGGCGGCATCGCGCAGATTTTGTGTCCAGCCAATGGTTTCGCCTAAATGATGTAGAGCCGGGTTTGACACAGCACGTATTGGCGCGTTTACAGATTGGGGTCGGGGGGCAATATCCCCTGTGTCAATGACATCAAAATCAAGCGCGCGCAAAGTTTGCGCCAACCCGGCGGTTCGATAGGCATCCGGCCCCATTAGGCAACCGGGCCTGTTTGTTCCAGAATCAACGGGCGCACCAACCAATATACGTTTGGTTTTATCTCGTAGTGGGATCGTATTGTGACTAATAGATACCCGGCTGGCCAAATCTGGCTTCACGTTAGTCATGGCATGCCCTCAATATTGTTTCTTGCGCATAAGTGAGATATATTTTGACTAGACAAAAGAGGATAAAATGAACAAATAGATAGTTAGTTGCTCAAATTGTTATGTAAAAGGTGCCGTTATGGATGATTTGGATCAAAAACTATTGGCCGCCTTGCGACGCAATGGACGCGCGACCTATTCCGATATTGCCGCCAAGTTACGCGTTACCCGTGCAACGGTACGCACGCGCATTGAAAAGCTGGAAGCGAGCGGCGAAATCTCCGGCTACACTGCCTTGGTTAAAGGGGACGTGGAGCAGCTTCCCGTGCGCGCCCTGATGATGTTATTCATTGAAGGACATGGAACGCAAAAAATCATTGCGCAGTTGAGTGGCATTTCAGCGGTGCAATATATTCACAGCACGAATGGCAACTGGGACTTGGTCATAGAAATTGGTACCCATGCGCTGGTTGAGCTAGACCGAATATTGGACAAAGTTCGGCTTATTCAAGGGGTTTCTAAGAGTGAAACCAGCATATTGCTCACCACAAGAAAAACCCATAAAATTTAGGATTAGCCCGGCCCCCAATTTGGGGAACATGTAAGCATGATTTAGTATAAATTGCGGATCAAAAATTATGGTAATTGCGCGGCAGATGTTCTATCCACAGTTATGAATTTTCAAATGGAAAAATCGCCTTCCCAAGGCATGCTATCCAATGACGTGTGTGATGTTTTAATCATCGGCGCTGGGGTGGTTGGGTGTGCCATGGCACGCCGCTTCACCCTTGAGGGCGCGCGGGTTGCGATACTTGAAAAGGCAACTGACATCCTTGATGGCGCGAGCAAGGCAAATAGTGCAATATTGCATACGGGTTTTGATGCGCCGCCGGGCAGCATTGAACTGGCCTGTATTCGCGAGGGCTACCGTGAATATCAGGAAATATACAAGGGTATGGGGCTGGTTAAAGAGGATTGCGGGGCCCATGTGGTTGCTTGGAGTTCCAATGAAGTCGATAATTTGGAAGGTATTCACGCCCAAGCCCATGAAAACGGTGTTATGGATGTGCGCCTTATTTCCGCAAAACAGCTGCAAAACGCAGAACCCAATTTAAGCACCAAGGCATTAGCGGCCATCGCTGTTCCCCGTGAAAGCATTATTGATCCTTGGTCTGCCCCCTATGCTTATCTTGCGCAGGCGCAAAAAAACGGGGCAGAAGTTTTCCTTTCCGCCGGAGTGAGTGGCGGGAAATTTGATTCTGGGATTTGGACACTCTCAACAACCCGAGGTACCATAAAAGCAAAACACGTGATTAATTGCGCCGGGCTTTATGGGGATCTGGTTGAGGAGGCAGTGCTGGGGGAGGCCAACTTCCAGATAACTCCCAGAAAAGGTCAGTTTGTTGTTTTTGACAAGGCGGCGAGCAAACTCGTGAATTCCGTCATTTTGCCGGTGCCCACGAGCCGGACAATAGGGATTGTGGTTTTCAGAACCGTATTTGGTAATTTGGCCGTTGGCCCCACGGCTGAAGACCAGCAATCACGGTGCGATGCTTCAGTTGATGAAGATGCGGTAAAAGCGCTCATTGCCGATGGAATAGCAAAAATTCCCGACCTCAAGGATATGCCCATAACGGCCCTTTATGCGGGCTTGCGTCCGGCGTCAGAATTAAAAGAGTATCGAATTTTACCACAAGCGAAAAAAAACTGGATTAGCGTTGGCGGTATTCGCTCAACGGGTTTGAGTGGCGCGTTGGGCATCGCTCAACATGTGTTTAAGCTTTACCAAAAAATGGGTCTAAAGCATAAAAAATTGAAAAACCCAATGGTGCCAATTGCCAATGTGTTGGCTGAAAAAGCCCATAGGGACTGGCAGAGAAAAGATCATGGGGACATTATTTGTCACTGTGAAATGGTGAGTGAGCGTGAAATTAAACGTGCACTGGAAGAGCCGCTTCCTGCGCGATCCTTGGCTGGATTAAAACGTCAAACCCGTGTCACCATGGGTCGTTGTCAGGGGTTTTATTGTACGGCACGCCTAGCTGAATTGACAAAAGATCATTTTGAAACGCCCCTGTCGGAGAAAATCTAGATGGGGAAAGCGTTCAACAATGATGAAGCCCCGATTGATGTTGCAGTAATCGGTGGCGGGCCCGCAGGGCTGAGTGCGGCAACGACACTTAAACAAGCCGGAATTGCCCGTGTCGTGGTTTTTGAGCGCGAGCCAGAGGCAGGGGGAATACCGCGCCATTGCGGGCATTACCCGTTTGGCATGCGCGAGTTTAAGTGGCCGCTAAAAGGGCCGGCCTATGCCGCAAAATTGGTGGCACGTGCCAAAAGAGCAGGGGTGGAATTTTCTCTTAATACCAGCGTTGTGGAAGCAAACCGGTCAGGACTGTTGCGAGTTGTGACCAGCGCCGGGCCAAAAAGCCTATCGGCAAAACGGGTGATTTATGCCACGGGCGTGCGCGAGACCCCCCGTTCGGCGCGTCTGGTATCTGGCCCGCGTGTGCAAGGGGTGCTCAACACAGGTGCCTTGCAATCTATGGTCTATTTAGAAGGGCGAAGACCCTTCAAACGCCCAGTCATTATTGGCACTGAATTGGTGGCCTTCTCGGCGATTATGACATGCGCTCACGCTGGTATGAAGCCGGTGGCCATGATCGAACAGAACACTTCTGTAACAGCACGATGGCCCACCGCATTATTTCCCTGGATAAATAATATTCCCCTGCTCATGGAAACAAAACTTGTTGAAATCAAGGGTGGTGATCGTGTGCGTGAAATTGTTGTGCGCAACGGCAAAGGGGAAACCCGAACCATTGAGTGCGATGGTGTGATTTTGACGGGGCAATTTGTACCTGAAGCCAGTTTGGGACGCATGGGCCACATCAAGGTTGACCCGGCAACGCGTGGCCCAAGTGTTGATCAGTGGGGGCGGTGCTCTGACCCAACTTATTTCGCCACCGGCAATCTTTTGCGCCCTGTCGAAACCGCCGGGCGCAGCTGGCAAGAGGGCAAACAAACGGGCCTTTGGGTCGCGGCAGATTTAGCAGGGAAGCTCCCTCATTATGAGCAGAAAGCGCATCCTGTTCGTGTCGAGCCGACGTTAATATATGCCATGCCACAGCGGATTTATCGCAACAATTTAGACGCCCAAGATGTCGCGGGTATGACCCATGTGCAATTGCGCGTCGTCAAACCTATCAAGGGTGAGTTGATTGCCTCTATTGGAGAGCATGTCATATGGCGCAAGAATATTTCGGCCAAACCTGAACGCCGCATCGAAGTCCCCATTGCCGAATTGGATACATCAACATCATCGAATAATCAGGGCGAAATTGTATTTTCGTTGGTTTCTCAGGCCTAAATATCAGGGCTTTATGTGTCCCTCGATCAGCGCGATTGCCAGAGCCTGTTCGCGAGTTTTTGCATTGAGACGCAAGCGCGCATTTCGCATATGCATGTCGACCGTCACGGGCTTGATGCCGATTTTTTCAGCAATTTGTGACGTTCTTAAACCAGCAGCAAGCCAGAGAAGACATTCTTTTTCCCGAGGGGAAAGGCGTATATTTTGACGTGGCCGTTTTGCTTGGCGTGCCTCCAGTTCGCGATGCACCAATGCAGCAGACAAATGCAAAATAGGTGCCGTTCTTTTGTGCAGCGCTTCAAAATCGCGCCGTTTTAACCGGGATAAAAAATTCCAACCACCAATTTGTTTTTGCTCTTTAAAGGGCATGGGAATGCCAACGCCACTTCTATAGCCAAACGCCTCGGCCCGATATATCACCGCGCGATCCACAGCCCCAAGAAAAGGATAATTGCTGATAAACTCACTCCCGCTGTTAAATGAGGGCGGAATTTCATCGAAGTATTTGAATAACGGATCATGCGCATCATCCCCTTCGTTGAGATAGGCGCTAAGCCATGTTTTGAGGCTGTCACTGGTCTGGATATTTGAAAATACCGGCGCATAATAATGTGTTGAAATCTGTTGCGGTGTGGGGGCATTTTCTCCACGACGCAATTCGTGGGCCCCATGAAACACGCCATCATATCCAAGATCGAGGAAAAACCTATTGCCAATTTCCCAAACGTCTGTTGATTTATCAGCGCCAAGAATCCGGGTCGTGAAATCTGCAATCTTTTGTTCCATCTAAGTCTATTACACTATTTAGGCGGCGAACGGAGACAGGTTTTATCTACGCTTATGTTTTGCACAAATCTTTAGGTTTTGGGCGCAAAAATGATTGCAATTTCTTGGCATCCCCAATGCTATCATATAGCATCTTCCAACAGGAAAATGAGCTGTTTTGGTTGGCTTTAAAGGAATGATAATGGCAATCCATGGTAGTGTGTTCGTCAATCATGTGGGGCTGACCCTGATCAGGCGCATGCGCGTGTGGTGGTTTCAATGTGTGGCTGGGGCGACACGTCTTACGCATGAAGTGGATTCTGAGCCTGTTCCCCAACAGGGCAATATACACCGCCGCAAAGGGGCAGGGGTTTGATGCAAAAATTAGTTGGTGTTATTCTGGCCGGAGGTCAGGGTACGCGCATGGGCGTGGATAAAACGGGCGGCGACAAAAGTCTTATGATGCTTGGCGGGCAAAGCCTGTTAAGCCGGGTTATCGACAGGTTTTCCCCGCAGGTTTTCCCCCTTGCCCTCAATGCCAATGGCGATTTGGCACGTTTTAATGCGTTTGGTTTGCCGGTTATTGAAGACTCAATTTCTGGCTTTGCGGGTTCATTTGCAGGCCCGTTGGCTGGGGTTTTAGCGGGGCTGGATTGGGCGGCAACGCAAGGTGCAACCCATGTGGTGACTGCGGCGGCGGATACACCGTTTTTTCCCGGAGATTTGGTGGTGCAGCTACAAAACGGGCTTGAAAAAGACAACAAACCCATCGCATTAGCGGCGACTCCTCATCCCAAGCGTGGGATGTTGCGTCAGCCAACCTTTGGACTTTGGCCGGTAAATTTGCGTCAGGATTTACGTGTGTCACTTAAGGAAGGGATGCGCAAAATGGTACAATGGACGGATGGGCATGGTGCGGCAATCGTTCCATTCGACATGGGGAAATTTGACCCGTTTTTTAACGTCAACACCCCCGATGATATGAAACGTGCAGAGGCGTTGTTGAAGGCAGAATTGTTATGAAATTATTTGGTGTAACCGGGTGGAAAAATTCAGGAAAAACCGGGTTGGTAGAACGCCTGGTTAAAGAAATTACCGGCCGCGGGTTTGTTGTTTCCACCATGAAACATGCCCATCATACCTTTGATGTTGATCACAAGGGGAAGGACAGCCTACGTCACCGCGTCGCCGGGGCTAATGAGGTGTTGCTGACCTCCTCCAAACGCTGGGCACTTATGCATGAATTGCGGGCGCAGGTTGAGCCGACAATGGACGAACTGCTTGCCCATATTTCCCCGTGCGATCTGGTTCTCATTGAAGGCTACAAACGTGACAGGCACCCAAAGATTGAAACCAATCGCCGTGAAACCGGTCAGCCATTGATTGCGCTTGAGGATGACACAGTGCGCGCTATCGCCAGCGATCGCAAATTTGAAGAACTGGATTTACCTCAGTTTGACTTGGATGATACGTGCGCAATTGCAGATTCTATATTGCATGAAACGGGCTTGGATTATTAGTCTTAGAAAAACTGAAACACCCGCCAGCGTAACCAATCTCGTATCCTCTAAATTACAAGAAGATTGTTTTTCATTACTGCCGGGGGTGAATTGGATGTCAGTGATTGGATGTCAGTGGATGAAGCGTTGGCGCTTTTACGACAAAAGATTACGCCCATTGTTGTGGCTGAAACAGTTTTTGGTGTGCGGACGCAATGGGGCGCATATCCGGCCTGTCTTGGGCGACGGGCCTGGTGGAACTAAGCGATGAAGCGCAAACCATCAGCAAAGGTGCCAATGATGTTATTACCAAGGATGAAAAAGAACGGACTGAGTAAGGTTGTTCAAAAAGCATATTTAGGGCATTAAAAAAAGCGGAATGAACTTCATCCCGCCTTTTGTTTGATCGTAAAATTTCGATATTTATTGAACCAACGGGCTGTCCGCGCCCTTCATGTCAAAGCCAGTAATTTTGGCCTGTCCCACAAGAATTGAAATGTACTGGGATACGGCACGGCTCCAGCTTGAAGCCTCAAGCCAAGCGCCAATCCGCTCCGCCACATGTTCATAGGGGAGTTGTTCACCCTTAATAATGCGTTCCAGTTTAATGATATGAAAACCAAACTGGGTTGGCACGGGGGAGGGCCAAGTTTGCCCAGCCTCCAGTTCAAACAAAACGGTTTCAAATTCAGGTACGGTGGAACCCTTGGTCAATTGCCCCAAATTACCACCCTGTTGCTTGGAGGGACACATGGAATGGGTGAGGGCCAGCGAAGCAAACAATTCTGGCTTTGCCTTGAGTTCTTCAAGTAACGACAATATCTGCCCCTTGGCCGCTTCACGCGCTTTCTTATCTGTGGTCGGGGCCGCGATCAGAATATGGCTAGCTTCATAAATAGTTTCAGAAGCGAACTTGCTTTTGTTTGCTGCATAATAGCGCTCCGAGGCGTTCTCATCAGCTTTAGGGCTTTCAACTTCCTGTTCCAAAAGCACACGAATGGCGGCATCCTCATCCACTTCGCGCTTGCCCGGCTCAATCATTTGCGGTTCCGCCACAATGTTTTTCGCCGCCGCTTCCTGCATGAGCAACTCACGTATAATAAGCGCCTGAATTGCTTCGGTGCGCGCCTCACCCGGATTTGTGGCCGGGTGAAGTTGGGTTTCAGCGTCAATGGCATCAAAACTGATTTGTGTGCCATTGACGCTGACGGGTGTTCTTTGCTCTGGGGTGGGAGGGTGAGGGACTTTCACCTTTCCCGAGGGCAGAACACCCGATTGCGAAACACCCGATTGCAGAATGTCTGATTGTTTGTCTATTAGATTGACCATGTGTCTCTACTCCGCTGGGTCACGTTTGGTACGTACGATCTGGTAGCCCGAACGCCACAAGTAGCGAACCGGGGCCGACAGCATGTGCACAAGCCGTGTGAAGGGGAAGAACAGGAATATCGTCAACCCAAGTGTAATGTGGGTTTTGAAAATCCAATGGGTTTCAGTAATATAGCTCGCCGCGTGTGGATCGAAGGTAAAAATCCCCTGTGCCCAAGACATGAACTTGACCATTTCCTCACCGTCCAGGTGCTGTAGGGATACAAATATCGAACTAAGACCAAGGGCAAGTTGCAACCACAGAATAAGGATCACCGCATTATCCGAGAATGCTGATGTGGCACGAACCCGCGCATCAAAGAACCGACGATGGATAAGCAAAGTTGCGCCGATTATACCCATGACGCCTGCAACACCACCAAGCCAAATCGCAATAAGCTGCTTGGTTCCGTGGGCCACGCCCAGCATGTCCCAAATCCAGATAGGGGTAAGCAAGCCGACAAGGTGTCCGCCAAAAATCGCTAAAACGCCCACGTGAAATAGCACGGAACCCCACACAAGTTGCTTACGTCTGAGCAATTGAGAGGAGCCGGACTTCCACGTATAGGGCTCGTGATCGTAACGAACGATGGAGCCCAGCGCGAGAACGGTGAGGGCAATGTAGGGATAAATTCCAAAGAGAAATGAATTTAGGAACGCGTCCATGTTAATGTTCTCCGTTTATTTGCGGCGCTGAAGCACCTGTTTTGGGTGCAGGCCGATTATGGGCCCGGATTTGTGTACGCAAACGATCCGTTGTGCAGGCATCACCGTCAAAGGCATCTTCGCCCTTACCGGATCCAAACGTAACGGCCTCATCTTCCCACAGATCATCCAGGGCTTTAAGGTCATTGGGATCGTCCGCAGGTTCCTTCAAGATTCCAGCGATGGCCTCGGGGTCAGCCTCAACACCTGACATATCCTCAAGCGCCAGAAGTGCGTTGGCATAAATGCTTTTGCGTCTCTGAAGGCGTGTCCTGATCGCTGTAAGAATGTGCAATGTTTGACCCAGAAGGTTATGCACTTCCTTGTCCGTTTGTGTGGAAAGATACTCAAGGAACATGGGGATGAAATCGGGTAGTTCTTTCGCGTCAATATCAAACCCTTGAGCTTCGTACATTACAGCCAGATCGACCATGGCCTGACCACGATCCCGACTTTCCCCATGCACATGCTCAAACAGATGCAGGGAGTTTGTGCGGGTGCGATCAAACAAAAGCACATAGCGCTCCTGAGCGTCATAAACATCGTGGGCGCTGATGTCGTCAATCAATGCGCCAAGCAAGGTTTTAACCGTGTCAGAGACCCCCGCATCTCCCGTGAGGGCCGCATGCAGTTCGTTGCTGCCCTTTATCAAATCCTTAGTGGGATAGGACAGCAGGGCTGAAATTATCTTTAGCGTTGTTTGCATCTTTCTAACTCCCGATAAGATCTATTGGTGTTTGAACGGTTCGGGTTTTCTTCGCCCCAAACAGATTTTCACTTGAGTTGCCACCAGAACAGCCATTGCCAAAGGAGAAGCCGCATGAGCCACGCTTGTCATAGGCATCTTCGCCCAGTTCACGATGGCTGGTTGGAATAACAAACCTGTCCTCATAATTGGCGATGGACATGACATGATACATATCCTCGATCATCTGAGCGGTCATACCAACCTGTTCCGCAACGGCTTCGTTGATTTCACCATCCACAGTTTTGGAGCGCATGTAGGAGCGCATGGCCAGCATCCGTTCCAGACCGTTGATTACCGGCTCATCCTTGCCAGCGGTCAACAGGTTGGACAAATAACGCACGGGGATACGCATGGATTTAACGTCAGGCAATTGGCCATCCCAACCCATTTCCCGGCCTCTGCCGCAGATTGTAGCGGAGAAAGAGGGGGTACATACCAAACCATTGGCAAGGTGCGATATTCGGGGTGAAGTGGGAAAGCCACCTTCCAATCCATCGCCATTTTATAGACAGGTGATTTTTTGGCAGATTTTAGCCAATCTTCGGGAATACCCTGTTTGCGTGCTTCAGCGATAACTTCAGGATCATTGGGATCAAGGAACACAGAAAGCTGTGCTTCGTACAGATCCTTTTCATCTGGAACAGAAGCTGCTTCTTCGATGCGATCCGCATCATAAAGCAGAACGCCCAAATACCGGATACGACCCACACATGTTTCTGAACACACGGTTGGAAGGCCCGCTTCAATCCGAGGATAGCAGAATGTGCACTTTTCAGATTTGCCCGAAGACCAGTTATAATAGACCTTCTTATAGGGGCAGGCCGAAACGCACATGCGCCAACCGCGACATTTTTCCTGATCAATCAGAACAATGCCGTCATCCTCACGTTTATAGATCGCGCCGGATGGGCACGCAGCAACACAGGTTGGGTTGAGGCAATGTTCGCAAAGACGGGGCAAATACATCATAAATGTATTTTCAAACTCCCCGTACATTTTCTTCTCAATGCCCTCGAAATTGTAATCCTTGGAGCGCTTGGAAAACTCGCCCCCAAGGATTTCTTCCCAGTTTGGACCCCATTCGATCTTTTCCATCCGTTCCCCTGTTAGTTTGGAACGCGGACGCGCCGTTGGAAACGCTTCGCTTTCGCCAGCCGTTTGCAAATGCCCATAATCAAAATCAAACGGTTCGTAATAATCGTCGATTTCAGGCAGGTCAGGGTTGGCAAATATTTTCGCCAGAACCCGCCATTTAGCGCCCATCTTGGGTTGGATTTTACCGTTGGCATTGCGAACCCAGCCGCCATTCCATTTCTTTTGGTTTTCCCAGTCTTTGGGGAAACCAATACCCGGTTTTGTTTCAACGTTGTTAAACCAAGCGTATTCAACGCCTTCGCGGTTTGTCCAAACGTTTTTGCAGGTAATGGAGCAGGTGTGACACCCGATACATTTGTCCAAATTCAGGACCATGCCTATTTGTGCGCGAATCTTCATTCTGCTGCCTCCACTTTAGAGTTAAGGGGTTTTTCAAGCCAATCCACTT
>JAJRRG010000226.1 GCA_024279675.1 Alphaproteobacteria bacterium | reverse complement strand
TGACTGGGATGCTGCATTTCATTATTTATCTGTTGCTCCAGCATTTCGTGCCGACGCTCCAAAGCTGTAATATGGGAAACACTTGTCATTCAATACTCCTCTTTTTGTTCAAAAAAGACAGCTCCAACGAAAACAAGTCAACGACAACAAAATCATCGATTCCAAAATCAACGATACTAGAATCAACAATTTTTATGGCCGCATCAACGGGCTTTCCATTTCGGAACCGCGTTAGACCAAGCCAAAGGCCAAGTGAGTATGTTTCGAACTAGTCAAAAACAGCATAGTCTGAAACAAATCAAAAACCTCAAGCCACGAATCATGTTGTCAAAAAAACGTCCATTTGTCGAGACGGACAACTACCAAATGACGTAAATATGTCCTATGAGTGATCTTAAATTTGGTCACAAACACAATTTTTGGACTTTAAATGCTATCCCTAACCCAAGAACAAAAAGCCAAACTTGGCCTCGAATTGGCAACAAAACGTCAGCACCATTCAGATATGGATGCGGCCATTCACGCGCTCACCCAAAGCCATCAGGCCGATACGATGGTGATAATGCGCTTGAAAAAACATAAATTATTGATCAAAGACCGCATCGTAGAACTCGAAAAACTTCTCTTGCCAGACATTATTGCTTAACGGCATTATTGCGTGAAATACACAGCGCACAAAATTGCACAAAAAGGCCTTTTCAATGCTACAAACGCCCCCCATCGCAATCCTAATGGGTTCCCAGTCTGACTGGCCCACCATGCGTCGCGCAGCCGAAACGTTAGATACACTTAAAATTGAGTATGAGGCGCGCATCGTATCAGCCCACCGCACCCCCGAGCGTATGTATGGTTTTGCCCAAAACGCCCGCCACGAGGGATTCAAAGTGATCATTGCCGGGGCCGGAGGCGCCGCCCATTTGCCGGGCATGGTAGCCGCGCTCACCACCCTCCCCGTATTCGGCGTACCTGTGCAGTCCAAGGCGTTAAGCGGGCAGGACAGCCTGCTATCCATCGCCCAAATGCCCGGAGGTATCCCCGTTGGCACCCTGGCCATTGGCGAAGCAGGGGCCATTAACGCCGCCCTGCTTGCAGCTGCTGTCATTTCACTTTGGGATCCAGAAGTTGAAGCTTCCCTAAACGAATATCGCGCCATGCAAACTGAGGCCGTTGCGGAATTTCCCCATGATGATGAGTGAAACCAAAACGCCTGAACCCAAAATATCTGACGCCATAGCACCTGAAACCATGACAACTAAAACCATAACCACTAAAACCATAACCACTGAAACAATGCCCCTCCCCATCAATTCCACCATCGGAATATTGGGTGGTGGACAATTGGGGCGCATGCTTGCCATGGCCGCTGCAAAGCTGGGCATGAAAACCCATATTTTTTGCCCAGACCCCGATAGCCCAGCCTTTGAAGTCAGCCACGCCCACACCATCGCGCAGTATGATGATCTGCCGGCATTGGAAGTGTTTGCCAAAAGCGTCGATGTTGTCACCTATGAATTTGAGAATGTGCCCGTTGAAACTGCACAATACATCGCACAGTTTTCAGCCCTTGCACCGGATGCCAATACCTTGTCCATTTCCCAAGATCGCTTATTGGAGAAGGAGTTTCTGCAAAATCTTGATGTCGATATTTGTGCCTTTGAGCCGGTTAATTCACGTGCCGAGCTTGATGTGGCTCTTAAAAAAATTGGCACCCCTGCGGTCTTGAAAACCACCCGCCTTGGCTATGACGGAAAAGGACAACGCACCATCATGCAACTCCACGAGGCGGACAAGGCCTTTGAGGACCTTGCGGGCGCGCCGCTCATTCTGGAGGCGTTCTCTTTCTTTGAAATGGAAATATCCGTCATCATCGCGCGCAATAAAGATGGAAAAACCGCGGCCTTTGACCCGGCTGAAAACATCCACAAAAATCATATTTTGCACACCTCGACTGTACCGGCATCTTTGTTGCCGATGATTTTGGAACAAGCCATTCTGATTGCCGAAAAATTGCCAATGCGCTAAACTATCAAGGCATACTTGCCGTTGAGTTTTTTGCAATGCAGGAGGGGAGCACCCCCGCCCTGCTGGTCAACGAGATCGCACCGCGTGTACACAATTCTGGACACTGGACACAGAATGGTTGCCCCACCGACCAATTTGAGCAGCATATACGCGCCATATGCAACTGGCCGCTGGGCGCAACACTGCGCCATAATGATGTGACAATGACCAACCTGATTGGCGATGAAATCCACCAAATCCCGGATGTCCTGCAGCATGGGGATATTCCTCACATTTATGGTAAAAGCGAAGCACGACCGGGGCGAAAAATGGGGCATATCAACTCAGTTTTTGCCTATACAAAAAAATAGCAACAGTTTCGGCACCCCTAGTGCTAAACATGCTGGACACTGGCCACCCATTCTGCTATGTCCGCGCGCGCTAATTAAACCCTGAGGGCTGTTCCCTCATATGATTTTTGAAAGGCGGAGTGCTCCGTGCAAGTAGTCGTTCGTGATAACAATGTAGATCAGGCGCTAAAAGCGCTTAAAAAGAAATTGCAGCGCGAAGGCGTTTTCCGCGAAATGAAGCTGCGCAACTATT
>JAJRRG010000225.1 GCA_024279675.1 Alphaproteobacteria bacterium | reverse complement strand
CCCGATGACCGCAAAGGAAGTCCTGCGCGGCAATAAAATTTTTGGGGCCGCAATTCTGCTAAAAAGTGACCTGTCACTGGTTATTGCAGAAACCAATAACGAGATTGAAAACCCCCTTTGGCATGGGGAGATGCACGCCATTAAAAAGCTCTATGAACGCAACCGTGCCACATTGCCCAAGCCGCAGGATTGCATATTCCTTGCAACCCACGAGCCATGCTCCCTATGCCTCTCTGCCATCACGTGGGCCGGGTACGACAATTTTTATTATCTGTTTTCCTATGAAAGCACCCGCGATAGTTTTGCCATCCCCCATGACCTTAAAATCCTCAAGGAAGTTTTCACCCTTGAGCAGGGGGGCTATGCACAAGAAAATGAATTTTGGAAATCCCACAATCTAATGAGCATGATTGACCAATTGCCAGAGGCGGAAAAAAGCGCGCTCCATGACAGGGTAAAAAAACTAGACGGCACCTACGCAAAAATGTCCGATATTTATCAGGCCAACAAGAACGACAGTGAAATTCCCTTGGCATAATATCGGCCAAAGCTACACCCCATGACGCCGCCCATCCGCATCAGCCACAAGGCACAGGTCGAGCACTTTTTGCAGCTTGGCCCCTTGGGCAAATGAGGGTTCTTTTTGTTTGCCCACAGCAACAGCTTGGGCAAAAATCTGGTAATTATTTTCCCCCGGTGCAACATCAATCTCTCGCCAAATAGCGTTGTTAACATCGTCGCCAACACATGCTTTAAGCACCGTAGCGTCCGGGCGATGCACAATTTCAAGCGCACCCTTGTCCCCATGCACGCGCAAACGCAACTCATTCAGATGCCCTGTGGCCCAGCGCGACGCATGCACAACCCCGAGCGCACCGTTTTCAAATTCCACACCCATGGTAAAACTATCATTGGCATCCAGCTTATATTCACCGATCTTGTCACCCTCAGCCTTATGAAAAGTCTGCAAGCGGCAATCAATATTTTTGATGTCCTGATCGGCCCCAAAACTCACAAAATCAAGAATGTGTATGCCCACATCTCCTAACACACCGTTGGAACCATGATCTTTAGACAAGCGCCATAGCCATTGGCTTTCCTTGTCCCACTCCCCCCAGGCGTTGGAAACCAACCAGCTTTGTAAATAGGAGGCCTCCACATGTTTTAACGATCCAATTTCCCCCTCCATAATCATGGCGCGCGCCACATGAAGATGAGGCACGTCACGATAGGACAGGTTAACCATGCCGATAAGTCCCAAGGTCTCCGCCCGTTGTGTCATTTCCAGCGCTTTGGGATAATCTGTGGCCAAGGGTTTTTCACAAAACACATGCTTACCCGCATCAAGCAGAGTTAGACTGGTGCGATAATGCACATGATCTGGGGTAACGTTTGCCGCCGCGTCAAATGCGCCCCATTCAAGGGCCTCCTCAAGCGAATTGAACCTATGTTCAATGGAAAACTTGTCGCAAAATGTAGTTAAAAGAGCCGCATCCAAATCCACAGCTCCCACAATTTGCACACCTTCAACAAGGCCAAATTTCTCCGCATGGGCATTTGCCATCCCACCAGTACCTACAATAATCAAACGCATTTGAAATCTTCCATATGACAGGTCGCGGCATTTTTTTCAAAATCCACGACCCAATTTATAATCTTGTTTTTTGAGCTAGGCCTTATTGCCAACGCCCATCCATCCAGCAGCTTTTTCACCCAATTGCTGAAATTTTTTGGACATACCGCTTAGCTTTTCTTGCCATTCCGGATTCGGGGTCTGCCCTTGTATTACTGGGAAATACACCTGCATCATGCAAGTAATCGCAAGAGGTTCAAGCAAGGCCGCCTTAATACTCCAAGCCAACAACAACGCAATCACAACGCCAAAAGCCGAAGCAGGCCCCGGTATAAAAAACGCGATTGCTCCGGCAGGTGCCAGCAACACTAAAAATACCAAAAACGACAAACCATACATGATGATTGTCAACCAAGCAGCGTTCTTGAGCATAATTTTATAATTCTGCCCATAAAGCACCAATGCATCCTGAGCAGAAGCCCAAGGGTTACTTGCCCGTGTGCGAATGCCATAGGCCAGAATAACTTCGTCAATATAACCCACGGCAATATTGAGGAATGCACGCACCAATCCCATCAATTGTTGCAAACCCGGAATAGGAATAATTGAAGCAATTCCCTGCGCAAGGCCCGTAATCGCCCGCAAGACCCCTTGAATAATTCTGTCCAACACAAACAGCGTATTGGCCTCGCCAAAGCGTTCAGCCACAACTTTACGACCATGCTCGATTTGCGAACGACCATCGGGCATTTCCTTGCCATCAAGCAATTCAACCAGCACCGCAATATGGGCCGCCTTGACCATATAAAGCAGGTATTCGCGCGCCAGGAAAATTACCCCGGCGGTCAAGGCAAATCCAACAATACCGCCCCACATGCTAAATGTCGCACTAGATTCCACATCACCGCCAAAGGAACCAAGCCCCCAGCCAATGCCAGCCCCGGTTCCTGTAACCAAAATGAAAGCCAACGTAATGCCAAAATATAATACCAGCCGCATAATAATAAACGGCATCGTTTTTGTCATAAGGCCAATGGCCTGCATTAATTTGAAATCCCACATATTCTAAATATCCTTTTTAAGTATCAAGTTTTTCTTTTTACAAATGAGGTTTCACAAATCTATATACAAATTTTCATATATTGCGTTTTTATGGGATCACTAAAAACTAGCGTAGGCCTTCTTCCCCATCCTTGTGTAAACGCGGTCCCCGCTCTTTTATCGGCTCAAGAGCTTCCCCAACCGGAACATTAGGTGCATCGCTTGGGTCATTTGCATGGGCTTCCTCATTATGGGCCCACCGCACAGCATTGCGCAAAACTGTGCCGACATTTTGATCATAATAGGTGGGGTAGGTTTCATGCCCCGGCTGGAAGTAAAAAATATTGCCCGCCCCGCGCCGATAGGTCAGGCCTGAGCGGAAAACATCCCCCCCCTGATACCAGGATATAAACACCGTTTCGAGCGGCTCGGGAACGGAAAACGGCTCCCCATACATTTCTTCGTTTTCCAGTTCAAAATGCTCTGGCAATCCCTTGGCGATTGGATGGGAAGGATTAACCACCCAAATGCGTTCCCGCTCCCCCGCCTCGCGCCATTTCAAGGCACATGGTGTGCCCATAAGACGCTTAAATATCTTTGAGAAATGCCCCGAATGCAGAACAATTAGTCCCATACCCTGCCAAACCCGCCGCATCACCCGTTCAACAATTGCATCATCCACGTCCCCGTGGGCCGCATGCCCCCACCACAATAAAACATCCGTATTTGCCAGCACCTCATCACTCAACCCATGCTCATCCTGTTGCAAGGTTGCAGTACGCGTTTCAATGTCGCCATCAAGCTTTAACATTTTAGCAATTTGGTTATGCATGCCCTCAGGATAGACTTCCGAAACGATTTGGTTAGTTGTTTCATGGACATTTTCGCCCCAAACAGTTGCGCGTAATTTCATTTTATTTTCCTATTTAGAATGATGTGTGGAATACTTATCTTGCCAGGTGGGGAACACATCCCCGGGCATAGACTTAGCTTCATATATAGCCCGTGCAATAGCCCGCGATAGGCATACCGCCCCCGCATGGCCCAACATGGCCAGATCCATAATTGGATTCGTCAAGGGACGGGTCCCCGCAGAGACGGCAAACACTAAATCCCCATCAACAGGGGTATGAGCCGGAACAACAGCCCGTCCAATCCCGTCTTGTCCCGCCACAGCCATGCGCTTGGCTTGCGCGTTAGTCAATTGTGCATCCGTTGCAATAATTGCAATCGTCGTATTAGCCCCTTGAGTGACAAAATCCTGTTTGGTACGCGCACTCTGTTCAAAGGGAATTGATCCGGCACATGTACCAAGACCGCCAAACTCATTTCCCATTTCAAAGGCCCCGGCCCAGAAATGGGGGTGGTCCCCAACGCACACCTGCCCCGTTGGGTTAGCCGCAACCAGCGCCCCCACTGTAATACCGTTTTCAAGCACAATCGAGGCTGAACCCAAGCCTCCCTTAAGCGAAGCAGAGGTTGCACCCGCCCCCGCGCCAACAGAGCCAAGTTCAAATATTTGTGCCGCATCATTCAATGCCTCAATGCCCAATGCTCGATAGGGATTTTGCCGCCAATTCTTGTCGCCCCCATTGACCAGATCAAACAAAATCGCCCCGGGAACAATCGGCACAATCGCCGGGCCAACCTTGAACCCGCGTCCGCGTTTCGCCAATTCATCAACAATCCCACCGGGCGCATCAAGGCCAAAGGCCGAGCCACCGGAAAGCACCAACGCATCAACTCGATCCACCGACTTATCCGGCGCCAAAAGATCGGTTTCGCGTGTTCCTGGCGCGCCACCCATCACATCAACCGCAGCAACAAATGGCACCCCAGCCGTGAGTAATGTCACCCCGGTTTTGACTTTCTGATTACTTGCATTGCCCACAATAATGCCGGGAACATCAGTGATGAGATTGTTCTTACCCGGTTTCATCATTGGCCCTTTCGCACGCTCATAGAATAATTTTTGACGGTCATAGAATCGCGTCAGGTATAATGACGTGCCCGCGCTTCAATAGCTTCTTGCGGCAATTCCAGCTTGTCGTAAACCCCCGCCAGCATATTATTTAGTGGCACTCCGTCCGGGTCAAACGTCCGGCGCATTTCCATCATCTGTTGGGCAATACTCCAATTTCCGCTTTTCATATGCGCATCAAGCAATAATTGCTCAAACAGGTCACGTTGGGCATGGCTTCCCCCAATAGCCGCCATGCGTGGCAAGGCTATTTCTAGGTTTGCAATAGCCTTTTGTGCATCCCCCCGAGCCAGAGCCAATGCACCCCGGCAGGCCGGCAGCGCAACGTTGGCCCAGGCATGCCGCTCAAATTCGTCAGCGGTGGCGGCCTTGTCTTCAACCGCTGCCATCAACTGATCCGCCTCATCACATTCCGCGCGTGCCAAGCCATATAAATATTGGATCGATAAAAACGGTTGCACGGTATCCGTCGCCCGCGCCTTGAGGTGTCTGGCGACATCCTCCCAACGGTCCCCCACATCAAGCCCGGCGATTTCCATACGCGCCAGCATGGCCACCGCGCCGATTTGGTCCTGTGAATAATCTTTTTCAACACCCCAAATTTTGTTATCATAAGTATTAAAAACCGATTGATAATCGCCAAGAGACAAGTCAAACAATGCGCTATGCCACCAATTGTGGGTAAACATAAACGAGCTTAAATCCTGCCATGAGGTGCAAGACTTTTTCATAAAGTCCGCCCCCTCGCGGATGCGCCCCTGCGTCAACATCACATGGGCAATTGCATGTTGGGCCCACGGTTCATCAGCATTAAGTTCAAGCGACTTTCGCGCCGACATTTCTGCCTTATCCAACAAATGGCACTGTTCATAGGCAAAGGCAGCCATGCCATGAAAGTTTGCATTTCCCTGATTGTGCGGCGCAACAATATTGACGATGCGCAGCATTGCCGCGGCGTCACCTTGATTAAAACTGAAATATTTGTGCAACTTCACCAAAGCCAAGTCCCGCGGATACGCACGGGCAATTTCATCGCCAACCCGTAAGGCCTGAGGAATATCGTTGGCAATCCAATGGGCCAGAACTTGCACTAACATCTGCTCACGTTCCGTCACTAGGTGTGCATTTTTTTGTGCACGAATCAAATACTTCATCGCTTTTTGCGGCGCTTCGCATGCCTCAAGAAACATCCAGATAAAACCGGCATAGGTGTTGGCCAAAACACATTCTGGATCATCATCCGCCGCCACCAAAATATTGGCCGCGCATTTTTGATATCCCAAAAAACCCCTAATAAATTCATTGATGCACACAAGAGTTTCATCCCCCGCGCCCGTAACTTCATTCCCCAGATAATCCTGTGCCATTATATCCTCCACTATGCTAAGGAGTTTACCCCTAGAGCGCGGAATTACCAAGCCCATCAGAGATTTTATTGGAGGCAAATATGTCAATCTTATCAGTACCCAACGCTGAATTATTCACCCAGTCCGAGGGCACAGGAGAACCTTTGCTTTTGATCGCTGGCATGGCCAGTGATGTGGCAAGCTGGACACCTCTAAAACCATGCCTTGGGGATGCCTACCAACTCATCAGCTTTGACAATCGTGGGGCCGGGCGAACGACCTTACAAAGGGACGACTTTTCCATCGACGACATGGTGGAGGATGCCATTGCCGTGCTCGATCATTACAAAATCGAAAAAACCCAACTCGTGGGTCACTCCCTAGGCGGGTTGATCGGGCTAAGAATGCTCAAAACTCATCCAGAACGTGTCGGTGCATTTGTCACGTTGGCCGCAGCAACTGTTCCAAGCATCCAATCCATCACCTATTTTGAAGAGATGACCCAGCTATATAAATCCGATATGCCACGAACGGACTGGTTCAAACTGCTTTTACCCACCCTGTTTTCACCCGGATTTTTTGCCTCTGAAGAAGCGCTAAATGCAACAGCTGCATCGGCAGCCGCCTATACCTATTGCCAATCCCCGGAAAATCTCCAGCGCCAAGTGCAAATGTTCAAGACAATCAAACCGCTAAATCTGGACACCATCACCACGCCGATTTTGTCCGTCACCGGGGAGCTTGATCTGGCATTTCCCCCCGATGTTGTAAAATCTGCACTGAGCAATCTTCCCCATGCAACGTTTATCACGTTGGACAATATTGCTCACTCCATTCACTGGGAAAATCCCCAAGCCGTTGGTCAATTGATCGTTGATTTTTTTGACAGCCATCCGCTCTAAATCAAGCCGGAAGCCAAATCGTTAGATTATCACTTTTGATGCGGCGGTTTTCACATTCCCAGTATTTGGCGTACCGCTCGGTTCAATGAGCAACAGGTGCGCCTCTTGTTTGGCAACTGGCCGATGTTCAACGCCAGCGGGAACCACAAACATTTCCCCCACTCCAAGTGTGATAGTTTGATCGCGCAATTCAATATCAATTTCGCCGGAAAGCACCAGAAACAAATCATCCGTTTCCGCATGGCTATGCCACACAAACTCCCCTTGCACCTTGATCACCATCACATCATTGCCGTTGTAATTGGCAACGATTTTTGGGGACCAATGTTCGGAAAACTTGGATAATTTATCGGCGAGATTTACCTTGGTCAAATGCAACGCCCACCGTCCACTTCCATGGCCACTCCGGTGATCATGCTGGCCTCATCCGAACATAAAAAGCACGCCGCATTGCCCATGTCTTCAGGCTCGGAAAACCGGCCAATGGGAATAGTTGAGAGGAATTTAGCACGAATTTCTGGGGTGTCGTCCCCCATAAAAGTTTTTAGCAACGGCGTTTCCCCCGCCACTGGATTGATCGCGTTGACACGAATGCCCGCCGGAGCCAACTCAACGGCCATGGATTTAGTGGCGGTAATCATCCAGCCTTTGGATGCATTGTACCAGCTTAAGCGCGGGCGCGGAGAAACCCCAGCGGTAGAAGCCACATTCAAAATCACACCCGACCCGTTCGCCTTCATATGGGGCACAATATATTTTGCGCTGAGATAAACCGATTTGGCGTTCACCGCCAACACTCGGTCAAAATCTTCCTCAGAAATTTCCTCAAGCGCATTGGGCAAATGGGTAATTCCAGCATTATTGACCACAATGTCAACTTGGCCAAACGCACTAGTTGCAGCTTTCATCATGGTTTCAACGCTTGGCCCGCTGGCCACATCCACCTGTTGCGCGATGCTCATATCACCCAATTCATCTGCAAGTTTCTTTGCCCCATCCCCATTGATATCAGCGATCATCACCCGCGCACCTTCGGCTACAAATTTGCGCACAATACCCGCCCCAACACCGGACGCACCGCCCGTAACAATGGCCGTTTTATTCTCTAATCTCATTTGAATTTCCAAAACATCTATTAAATCCACGTGATAGTGCCACGCTTTATCGTCGCCGCGCAAGCTCCCGATAAAAGGCCTCCGGGCTGACACCAATCTCTGCCGCAACGCGATGCCATTCCCCTTTTTCAGGCATGTCATTCTTATGCCAAACTAGCCACGCATCCAGTCGATCCGCAACCCGGCGCAGTGAGACAATTTCCGCCCGAAGACGCGCATGCCGTAACTCAACTCCCAAATGATGCACAAAGGCATGGGCCACTTCGATATTCCGCGCCAGTAGGTCATTAACATGTGATGCCTGATAAATCCGCAACCTGGTTGCCCCCATTGCCACCGCCGAGCAATGATAGTTTTGTGTCGACAAAGAAGCCTCTCCCAGAGCATCGCCGCTCAATGCCCGTTGAAGAATAAACTCGACTCCATCCTCCTGACGTCGCACCAGATGCACCAACCCTGATTCAACCTGAAAAAATGATCTAACCGGATCATCACGCTCAAAAATCAACGCCCCCTTCGAGACTGTTTTAAGAACAAAATTTAATCCTGTGAGATAATCTAAAAAGGTTTTTGTCATAAAAAACTCAAACATGATTATTGTCATGCCGCAATTCACATTACCGTGCCATCCTTAGGCAAATGCTCAACCAACCCGAGGTATCCCATGCGTCCTATTTTGATCTTGACTGTATTTACAACCCTTTCCATGCCGGTTTTGGCACAAGGTAATCTCACAATCCCGGCGGATACACCAAGCCTATATGTAGAGGCGGAAACTATGGATCATGATCAAATGCAATACTCCATGGATGAAACTGGCATGAAAACAAGTGCCGTCAGCGAACCGGGACAAGGTGCCTTTGCCGCCATTGCGGAAATTGTTGCAAAACTGGAAGCTGAACCCGACACAAATTGGTCAACGGTTAACATTGCAGGTCTGCGTGAACATTTGCGCGACATGGACATCGTTACCATTGATTCCGTTGCAAGCGTTGAGACAGTTTCAGGCGGGTTGAAATTCACTATTACGGGCGCGCCATATGTTTCCCCGTCAATCAAACGTATGGTTGAAGCCCACGCCAGTGTCATGAACGGTGTTGGTGACTGGAATTATAGCACTGAAATCATTGAAAACGGGGCAATAATGACGGTCATGGTGCCTGAGGCTGACATAGCCAAACTCAACGCACTCGGCTTTTATGGGGTGTTGGCCAGCGGCATGCACCACCAGGCCCATCACTGGATGATGGCAACGGGGGGTAACCCCCACGCCAATTAGTAAAGGCATCAAGGGAAAAGCAGAATTACAAAGCAGAATTACCCGGCAAAATTCTCAACACTCAATCCGACAAACCGTGCGAATCGATCCAATTCGGCGTTCAACTTTTCCTGACGGGCTTTTGACCATTTGACACCCGATTCGGGCCAAAACCCTGTGACGTACATCTCCCCTTTTGCCCGGTCGGCTTTGATTTCTATGCGCCCCACAAACCGTGTACCCTCTAACAAAGGGTACACATAATATCCCCAGATACGCTTGTCTTTGGGGACAAACATTTCATTGCGGTACTCAAAACCAAACAGACGTTCAAGCCGATTACGGTCACGGATTGCCGGATCAAACGGATTGATAATGCGCATCCGTGAGCTTGGTTCTGGCGCTTCAGCTAGTCTTTGTTCAATATCCGCAGGTGCCAAAGCAAGAAAGGTCGCCTTGTTCGCACCTTCTATTTCCACTGGCACCAAATCGGTTTGGCTTTCAACCCAGGCCCGCGCCTCACGCGCGTTCACACCATCCCAAAACCGCTGAATATCTCCAACACTTGCAAAGGTCAGACGATCCAGCGCCCCGGCGCACAGATAGTCAATCTGAGTTTGATCACTATGTTCAATTGCTTGCAGTTCGGCGGGAAAAACGCGGCTTCCCAAATCATAGTATTTAACGAAATTCTCCCGTCTTGAAGTTGCCAACTCCCCCGCATACCACATTTGGTCCAGCACTTTTCTATGGGGCGGACGGGCCCACATGGCTTTCTTACCTTTGATTTTAGTATCGAAGGCATGGGTTGAAAGCGGCCCTTCCTTTTCAATTCGGGCCTTTATAGCTATCACCTCAGAGGGAGAAAGATCTGAGCGATACCATTTATTGGCCATAACTTTTTCCCCCATCAAGCGATAGCGCCGCCGCCACATGGGGTAAAATTCCATCGGAATAAGCGAAGCATCATGGGTGAAATGCTCGAACAAGGCACGGGTTTCATGCAGTTCTCGCCAGAGCATTTTCTCGCGATAATTCTGGTTGCGGCTCCATAAGATATGATGATGTGCACGCGTCACATTGCGAATGGTATCAATTTGCACAAAACCCAAACGCTTAATCAATGTGATGAGATCAAACGCACCGGTGGGTGATTTGGCCAGCCCATTCGTCCACAACCAGAGCCGGCGGGCATCCCTGTTTGATATGGATAAAGGGCGCACTATCCCCTATCCGTGAAACGCAGCAACAGTCTTCACAACGGAAAATCCATAGAGCGCCTCGAAACCTTTTTCACGCCCATGACCTGACTTTCCCATGCCGCCAAAAGGAAGTTCAACACCGCCCCCGGCCCCATAATTATTGATGAAAACCTGCCCCGAGCGGATGGCCTTGGCCAGCCGCATTTGCCGCGCCCCATCGCGCGTCCAGATCCCCGCAACCAACCCGTAGTCCGTGCCATTGGCGATGGCAATCGCCTCTTCTTCGGTTTCAAAGCGAATAACCACCTGCACAGGGCCAAAAATTTCATCCTGAGCCAAGGCATGGGAAGCTTCAACACCGGCAATCAATGCCGGCGCCACATAATGCCCGTTGGCTGGCGCATCAGAAACAATGCTCCCACGCGCGACCACTTTTGCATTGCCTTCGACTTGGCTCAAAAAACCGGTAACAATATCCTTTTGCCGCCCCGAAATCAGCGGCCCCACATTTAGATCAGCCTCCGCCGGGCCGACCTTTAGCGCTTCATATTTGGCCACCATCATCGCCAGCAATTTGTCATAAATCCCTGCCTGCATCAAAATACGAGAGGATGCCGAGCAGGTCTGCCCTGCATTTTGCACTCCCGCATTGACCAGAAATGGCAGGGCCGCATCCAAGTCCGCATCATCAAACACGATTTGTGGGGATTTTCCCCCAAGTTCAAGGGTCACAGGCACGATGTTGTTTGCCGCCGCCGCCTGAACCAATGTACCAACACCCACAGAGCCGGTGAACGAAAGGTGATTGACATCGGGGTGTGCCGTAAGCGCCGCCCCCGCCTCGCTGCCAAGCCCCGGCACCACATTCAGCGCCCCGGCGGGCAAACCGGCCTCGCGCGCAATATCAACAAATGCCAGCGCAGTCAGACACGCTTCTTCGGCAGGTTTTAAGACACATGCATTACCCATGGCCAAAGCCGCCCCCACCGAGCGACCAATAATCTGCATCGGATAATTCCAGGGGACAATATGCCCGGTGACCCCATGGGGTTCGCGCATCGTATAAACCGTGTAGCCATCCAGATAGGGGATGGTTTCACCGTGAACCTTGTCACACGCGCCCCCGTAAAATTCCATATACCGGGCAAGTGCCACCGCATCCGCACGGGCCTGGGTTAAAGGCTTGCCCACATCCTGAGCTTCCATTTTGGCCAACTCATCGACACGCTCCAGCACCAGAATTCCCATCTTTGTGAGGATACGCCCGCGTTCTACGGCGCTCATTTTGCCCCAATCTCCGTGAAGGGCTGCCCGGGCCGCCTTCACGGCCCGGTCAATATCTGTAACTTCCCCCCGGGCGATTTTACAAATAACTGACCCATCCGATGGGTTTTCCAGTTCAAGAACCTGCCCCGCAATCGCATCAACCCATTCCCCGGCAATGAAGCATTTATCGGTATCAAACCACATCTGAATATCCTCTTTAAGTAACATGAAATTTCACCCGGCCCTACCCAAGGTTAAAAACCCAAATCCACAATTTATAAGTCCACAGCTTTAGTTCTTAGCGCTTTCCCGCGCAGCCAAGGCTTGCTCAATGTCTGGCGCCGCGCCAAGCAAGGCTTTGGTATATTCGTGCTGGGGATTATTAAACACATCTTGCGAATCCCCTTCCTCAACAATTACCCCGTCGCGCATTACCAACACCCGATCTGTGATGGCACGCACCACCCCAAGGTCATGGGAGATAAACAAATAAGACAATCCAAGCCTGTCAGAAAGCTCGGCCAACAAATCTAGAATTTGCGCCCGGATAGAAACATCGAGTGCCGAAACCGCTTCATCCAGCACAATAAGGTCAGGTTCCAATATCAACGCCCGGGCAATGGCGATACGCTGGCGTTGTCCCCCGGAAAACTCATGGATATATTTATCCATATCCGCCTCTTCCATACCCACTTCAACCAGCGCTTTAGCCACCCGTTGATGGGTATCTTTGGGAAAACTGCCCATCAAATAAAAGGGTTCAGACACCAGACGATCAACCTTCCAGCGCGGATTAAAACTACCATAGGGATCTTGAAACACCACCTGAATACCGGCCCGAAGAGAATTGGGCATATCTGTGTTAACGGGCTGTCCAAACAAATCAATTTCACCGCCCTGAATAGGATTGAGGCCCAGAATAGACCGCGTTAATGTGGATTTCCCGCATCCGCTTTCCCCCACAAGGCCAACATTTTCCCCTCGACCAATGGAAAAACTCACATTATCCACCGCACGAAACGCCTCTGGTTTCTTGAACAAAGAAACCCGCTGTCCCGGATAATCCCGCACAACCCCATTGACGCGAAGTACAATATCATCCCGATCAATTGTGCGATTTGCGGCGCGTTTTGGCACATGGTTGGAGGCAGAAAAAAGCGTCTTGGAATAAGGGTGTTGCATATGGCGAAAAACACTCAGCGTTTCCCCAGCTTCAACCACAACACCCTTTTGCATAATCGCAATGTGGTCAGCCAAGTCAGCGACGACGGCTAAATCATGGGTAATGAGAATAAGCCCCATCCCATCCTCATCTACCAATTTTTTCAACAGAGTTAAAATCTGCGCCTGTGTGGTCACATCAAGGGCCGTTGTTGGCTCGTCGGCAATCAGCAGGCGGGGACGCAAAGCAATCGCCATGGCAATCACCACCCGTTGGCGTTGCCCCCCCGAAAGTTCGTGCGGGTATCGTCCCATGGGAAATTTGTCCGCAGGCAATTCTACCCGTTCAAGGGTTTGCTGCGCAATTTCACGCGCTTCACCCCGTGATGCACTACCATGAATAAGAATGGTCTCCGCCACCTGATCGCCAATGGTTTTGACTGGATTAAGCGCCGTCATCGGTTCCTGAAAAATCATTCCGATATCGTTACCACGAAGAGCACACATTTGCTTTTCGTTTCTATCCAGCAATTCTTCCCCATCCAGCCGAATCGAGCCTGCACTTGTGGAGCCTGAGGGCAAAAGTTGCATTATTGACAACGCAGTCATGGATTTCCCCGACCCGCTTTCCCCGATAATGCCAAGAATTTCCCCCGCATCGACAGACAGATCAACGTCCTCAAGAATTTCCGCATCTCCGATTTTTAAGGACAGGTCTTTTATGGTGAGCAGGCTCATGTCCGGTTCCGCCGCAATTTGGGGTCAAACACATCGCGTAAGCCATCCCCCATCAGGTTTAGGCCAAGCACTGTCAAAATAATGGCCATACCCGGAAGCAAAGCCATATGAGGCGCAAAAGAAATCATCGTTTGCGCATCCGCGAGCATGCGCCCCCATGATGGAAGCGGAGGTTGCACCCCAAGTCCCACATAGGACAGGCCCGCCTCAGCCAATATCCCTAGGGAAAACTGAATGGTGCTTTGCACAATCAACAGGTTCAAAATATTGGGCAGAATATGCTCAACAGATATGCGCGTTGCCCCCTTGCCCGCCACCCGCGCCGCCAGCACAAATTCACGTGTCCATAACGACAGGGCCGCCCCACGTGTGAGCCGGGCAAATACGGGGATATTGAATATACCAATGGCAATAATCGCGTTGGTCGCGGACGCCCCATAAACCGCTGTGATCAAAATGGCGATCAACAGGGCCGGAAATGCCAACACCAAATCGTTCGTGCGCATGATCAACTCATCAATCATGGAACCCGTCTTTGCCGCAGCCGCCAAACCAAGCGGCACCCCAATAACCATACCAATGCCAACGGCGATAAACGCCACCGCAATGGAGGTGCGCGCACCCACAAGAATCATGGAAAACATATCCCGACCAAAATGATCAGTGCCAAACCAGTGAATGTCCGAGGGGCCCTTCAACTTATTAGCAATGTCCAAAACCGTCACATCAAACGGTGTCCAGAAAAACGACACCACCGCCCCAGTGGAGAACATCAATGTCAATATCAACCCAATAACAAAACTGGGAGATTTCATCGCAACCAGAAACAGATTGTCACGCGGGTCATCATTTGTGGCCAAATTGCTCATGCTCTAGCGCCCCTTACGCAATCTAGGATCAACAAACGCATAGGCAATATCCACCAGAAATGTCACCAGAATAACCGCAAACACAAGCAGCATCACCACGGATTTCACCACAATCAAATCCCGCTGTGTGATGCCTAAAAATACCAACGACCCAATGCCGGGCAAAAAGAAAACTTTTTCGATTATCACCGACCCGGCCATGAGAAATGAGAATTGCAAACCAATGATTGTTAACACAGGGATCATGGCGTTTCGCAATGCATGACGCCATAGGGCTTGGCGACGCGACAGGCCCTTGGCCCGGGCCGTGCGTACATAGTCCTCATCCAGCGTATCAAGTAGACTTGAGCGCATCACCCTCGCTAAAATCGAAGCCTGTGGCAGGGCCAAGGAAATTGCCGGCAAGGTCAAGCCTTTCATACCCACCCAAAATCCATCGTCCCATCCCGGAAAACCGCCGGCGGAAAACCAGTGATTTTGAATGGCAAAAAATAACACCAAAATCATAGCAAACCAAAAATTGGGAATGGCAATACCCAATTGCGTTGCCCCCATAATAGAAACATCGGCGGCAGAATTACGTTTTGCAGCAGCAATAACCCCCACCGGAAACGCGATCAACATCGAAAGGGCAAGCGCATAAAACGCCAAAGGTAACGAAATCCAGATCCTGTCCCCAATCAAATCCGATATGGGTACTTTGTATGTATAAGAGGTGCCAAAATCCCCCTGCAACAGCCCTGATATCCAGCTGATATAGCGCTCCCACAGGGGAGCGTTTAACCCCAATTGCTCGCGCAGAGCCTCGATGGCTTCTTCTGAAGCCTCAAACCCCATCATGAAGGAAGCTGGATCACCCGGTACTACCTCTATCACAAAGAATATCACCACAGAGGCCGCAACAAGCGTCAGCAGCAAGGAGATCATTCTTTTGAGGATGAATACGAGCATTAGGAATTCATTCTTTCAAACATAAATAAGGGGCCAGTTTCCCGGCCCCTTGATCAACATAAACAACTTTTAGTCAGACCAGGATACGCCAGTCATATCATTAGCCTGAGTTGGAGAGTTCTCCCAAAGGCCATTGATCTTTGAGTTTGCCACACCGGTTTTTGCCAGTTGGAACAGGAACCCATTCACATAATCATCAGCAATTTGTTGCTGAGCTTTATGAACAAGAGCGGTACGAGCCGCCGGGTCAGTTGTATTGTTCAACTCCGTCATGATCGCTTCCATCGCATCCGAGGAATAATTGAAGTAGTAATTATCCCGCACATAAATGCCGATATCAAATGGTTCAGTGTGAGATACGATCGACAAATCATAGTCTTTTTGCTTGTAGACCTCGTCTAACCACTGTGCCCATTCCAAATTGGTAATTTCTGTTTCAATACCAACGGCACGCAATTGAGCGGCAATAATTTCACCACCACGACGCGCATAGGTCGGGGGGGGAAGTTTGAACTGCAACACCAGATCGGTAACACCCGCTTCAGCCAATAACGCAATGGACTTTTCCGGGTCATAATTGGATTGAGCTTTTAGATCAATGTAATCAGGGTTTGAAGGGTTGAAGTGCGTGCCAATCGGCGTACCATACCCAAACATCGCCCCATCAATAATTGCCTGACGATCAATGGCATGGGCAATCGCTTCACGCACCCGAACATCATCCAAAGGTGGGCTTTGGTTGTTGGTTGAAAGGATAGTTTCCCCTTCTGTAGCGCCAACAACAACCGCAAAACGTGGGTCCGCATCCAGTTGAGCCAAAGTTTCAGGTGCTGGGAAGTTAGGGAACGCATCCACATCTTGAGCCATCATCGCTGCAAAGGCAGCTGTTGGATCAGAAATGAACTTAAATGTTACACTATCCAGTGCCACTGCATCGCCCCAATAACCATCATATTTGGCAAGCTCAACCCGGTCACCCTGTACCCAGTCTACAAACTTGAATGGGCCAGTGCCGATTGGGTTGGTGGCATTATCAGCCGCACTTTCAGGCGCCACAATTACCGCGTCACCTTTGGCCATTTGCCACAAGAACAACCCATCAGGGGCTGACAATGTTATGCGAACCGTTGTCGGATCGATTGCTTCAACCGTATCGATACCTTCAAAGATATTTTTCTTGGCATTGGTTGAATCTTCGGCACGTGCCCGATCAAGGGAAAATTTTACGTCCTCGGAATCAAAGGTTGTACCATCGTGGAAGGTCACGCCGGATGGAAGGTGGAATGTATAAACCAAACCATCGTCCGAAATATCCCAGCTGCGCGCCAGTCCAGCAATAACAGCACCAGTACTATCAAAACGCATCAAACCTTCAAAAAGGTTCGAATAAACCACTTCATCAATGGCCGCCGCAGCTCCCGCTGTCGGGTCAAGGTTGGGGGGCTCAAGAACCATTCCAACGGTAATATCCGTCTGTGCGGCCATGGCCGGTGTTAGGCTGGATGCCAGCAACAACGCTGTACCCAAAGCCACTAAAAAACTTGGTTTTCTCATTTTTTCTTCCCTATTTTATTGAGACAGAAGTCTCATTTTACCGGGGTATACGCCCCAACTTCAAAGGCTTAACGCCTTACATTTTAGTCCCTCATTGCGAGCTTAATCATTATTTACCAAAAGGTCAAAAAGAGTTAAAGCCATAACCTGTGCGCTTTCAATCATATCCTCAACCCCCACATATTCATCTGGCTGATGGGCCAAATCCAAAATGCCCGGCCCATAGGCGATGCAGTTTTTCATCCGCCCTATCCGATCAATATGCTTTTGATCATAGGTGCCGGGGGAAACCACATATTCAGGCTTTTTGCCCAGTACTTCCTCAATGGCCCCGGCAACAGATGTCACGACCGGCGCACTTTTTTCCGTCATTGTTGGCGCAACCTGCCACATTTCATTGAGAACATAGTCAAATTTGGGCCGCTCTGATTTTACCTTCTCTAACAGGTCTACCACCTCTTGCGCCACCTGCTCAGGTGTTTCTTCGATCAGATAACGCCGATCAATAATCATTCGGCACGAATCGGGGACAATGGCTGCCGGAAAACCAGTGAACCCTTCTTCTGGCTCAGCAAGTCCCCCATGAAACGAATTCAAGTTCATCGTCGATTGTTTGGCCCCCTCAGGTACCACAGGCATGGTCGTCGTGCGATTGGCCAACGTCGGATAAAGGCTCTCTTCCATCTCATGCACAACCGCACCCATGTGACGCACGGCACAATCCCCAAGGAACGGCATCGACCCGTGGGCAATATGGCCTTTGGTTTCAATTTCTGCCCACCAAACCCCACGGTGTCCAAGGCAAATACGATCCTTGTTCAAGGGTTCAGGGATAATCACATGTTGTACTTTTTCCGGAGTGAAATATCCCTGCTCTGCGAGATAGGCCACGCCGCCAAAACCGCCGGTTTCTTCGTCCGCGGTGCCTGAAATTTCAATGGCCCCAGCATAGTCAGGAACAATCGCAATGAACGCTTCCACCGCAATAATCGAGGCCGCCAAACCACCCTTCATATCGCAGGTGCCACGTCCATAAATCTTACCGTCTTTAAGCTCAGCCCCGAACGGGTCAAACGTCCAGCCCTGGCCCACTTCCACCACATCAGTATGGGAATTGAAATGAACGCATTCCCCGGAATGCGCTCCATCACGCCGGCCAACTACATTCCAGCGTGGGTATTTCTCGCTATCACCTGGGGTGTCATGGGCGCGCACAAGTTCGGTCTCAAAACCGGATTTTTGCAAGCGAACTTGCAGGTATTCACAAATCTCAAGATAGCCATGCCCTGGCGGGTTAAGCGTTGGCATACGCACCAAATCCTGCGTCAACGCAATCAAATCATCGCGCCGGGCGGCAATCTCATCCCGCAACTTTTGCTTAATTTCCAACATAACAACCTGCAAATCTTGAATTATTTCAGACGCAGGTTACTTGCCCAGCGCGCTCAAGTCAACCGTTAACACGAACGTTCGAGTTCAATTGTCAACATTATTTGACAATTGTTATGTTGCGTTTATTGATAATGCGCACCGGCTACATCACTCATATATCCGCTCACCGCTTGATAAAGCCCCGGCCCCACGGATATTCTTGCAACACCGGCTCGGCTAAGTTGCGCTATGCTCGCCCCATCAATTCCCGCCATAATGTTGATCGGCATATCAAGGACGTTACAAATACGTTCTATAGATTTTATATGATCTAACCCAGGCACAAATAATCCGTCCGCCCCCGCTTCAAAATACATCCGCCCCCGTGCAATGACCTCGTCAACCAAATCATCCATATTTCGCTTATCCTGAGACAACATAAAGACATCGCATCGAGCGTTGATAAAAGCACAATCCCCCCGCGCCTTAACTACGTCGCGAACAGCACGCAGACGCCCGCTTTGCTCCTCAGCGTCATACAAGGCACCCTCCCCTACAATCTGATCCTCAAGATTTAGTCCAATTCCACCAATCGCCAACGCCCGGCTCGCATTCTGTGCAACCTGTTGAGCCGGCCGGGCATATCCCGCCTCCAGATCAAAGCTCACGGGCAAATCTACGGCCCCTACAATCCGCTTAAAATTTTCAAGCACTAGCTCGAACGGCATATTTTCCCCATCCTCATACCCATGGGCGGCGGCCACTGCCCAGGAGGCTGTGCCAAGGGCTTGCGCGCCAGTTCCTGCAACTGTTTTTGCGCTTCCCGCGTCCCATATGTTGGTCAGCATTAACGGTTCGCCTTTGACGTGTAATTTTCTAAATTTTTGTGCTTTTTCAGCCTGACTAATTATCACTAAATCAACTCCTTTTGATGAATTTACCAACAAGCAGATAGGTCAAACTACAAATTATCTCTGGCCATTAACGGACGCTATTGAAACTTTCTATTTCCCCTCAAAGTCAGATTTTGCTTTGATGTTGTCATGTTAGATTTTGACACATGCAATACCGCACGCCTTAAACGGGACGCCACCTTTGATGGAGTATTTTTCATTGGTGTCAAAACCACGGGAATATATTGCCGCCCTGTGTGTCCGGCACGACAACCCCTAACCAAAAATGTTGCTTTTTACCCCAGTGCCCCGGCAGCAGAAGTTGCGGGCTTGCGCCCCTGTCTCAGATGCCGCCCCGACACCGCCCCCTTTTGCCCCGCATGGATCGGCACCAAATCAAGCGTCAACCGCGCCTTGACACTCATTAAAGAGGGGGCATTGGACATGGGAAACGTCACCCAGCTCGCTGAACGTTTGGGGATTGGTCCCCGACAATTGGCCCGCCTGTTCAAACAGCATGTGGGCGCAACGCCCATCCAAACAGCGCAAACCTTTCGCGTGCAACGGGCAAAAAATCTATTAAGTGATACAACCCAAACCATGGCACAAATTGCCTTTGAATCCGGGTTCAAAAGTGTACGGCGTTTCAATGCGGTTTTTCTCAAACTTTACGGCAGGCCGCCCTCATCCATCCGGCGCACCAAGCGAATAAATTCAGGGGACTAATCAGCGGATCGCCAATTCACTTTCTGGGTCAAAATAGCAAATATCATCCGGTTCTATCGTTAGGTTCAAGGTATCGCCTACACCAATTTTTGTACGCCCCGCGAGTCGCGCTGTGGCGCGCATCCCCCCAAGTTCAAACTCAGCAAAAACATCGGAACCCGCGTGTTCTGTACTGCTCACCACAACGCTGAAATCACTTTTCACCGAACTCTGAGCACCAAGGGCCTCAGGGCGCATACCAACAATAATTTTCTTGCCAATGTGGGAATTTAGCGCACTTAAATTAGCCTTCAATTTGAGCGAGATTTTTTCCTCGCCCTCTGCGCTGACAAAATCTAGAAAGGTCGTTTTCTTCTCGTGTCGAACAATTGCTGGCACCAGATTCATTGGTGGCGCACCCATAAAGTCGGCCACAAATAAATTGTCCGGCCTGTTATATATTTCATCCGGCGTCCCGTTTTGTTGCACAATGCCATCCTTAAGCACCACAATGCGCGTGCCCAACGTCATCGCTTCAACCTGATCATGGGTCACATACACAATTGAGGCCTTAAGCCGCTCATGCAGCCCACGGATTTCACTACGCATTTCCACACGCAGCTTTGCATCCAAGTTTGAAAGCGGCTCATCAAACAAAAACAGCTCTGGATCACGCACCAGAGCCCGTCCCATGGCCACCCGTTGGCGTTGCCCCCCGGACAATTGACCCGGCTTGCGGTCCAGCAATGGTTCAATTTGCAAAGCGCGTGCCACCTCCAGAGTTTTAGCCCTGCTTTCATCCTTGGCCACATGGCGCACCTTCATGCCAAAGGCGATATTTTCCGCCACCGTCATGCTCGGATAAAGCGCATAGGATTGAAAAACCATCGCGATGTTGCGGTCCTTGGGGGGGATTTGAGTGACATCACGCCCCCCGATTGAGATCGTACCCGCACTCACCTCTTCAAGACCGGCAATGCAATTTAGCAAAGTTGATTTCCCACATCCCGATGGGCCTACAAGCACAAGAAAGTCGCCCTTCTTCATTGAAACATCGATTGATTTGAGCACCTCGACCGGCCCATAACTCTTTTTTAGCCCGACAATATCAAGAGCAAATGAGGGCGTTTTCTCGTGTTTAGAATTTGTTACCATGGTTTTTCCCCTCCCTCAGGCGCGGCACCGGTGGAGGCGCGAACAACCAATTCAGTTTTTTCTGTATGTTGTAATTTACTTGGTTTAACACCTTCAACCACTGCACTAATCATCTTACCCAAATGTGTTGCCGCATCACGAATAGGCGCACGTGTGACCGTTAAAGGCACAGAAAAATGCTCGCTGCGAAAATGCGGCAAAACATCATCATGGGCGACAATCGAGAGGTCTTTGCCCACCACAAGCCCTGCCTCTGAAGCCGCCCGCATAATCCCCAAAGCCTGCAAGGTTGACGAACATATGAACGCCGTCGGACGGGTTTTAGCGTCCCCATCAAGCATTTGTGCCGCCTGCGAATACCCCAGATCCTCACGCATATCATCATGGGCAATAAATTGGTCCGGCACCGAATGCGCGCGCTTACTAGTTTCGCGCATAAATGCATCAAGTCGCTGTTGCGCAAACACCAGATCCTGTGGCCCGTTAATAAACGCAATCCGTTTATGTCCCATCTGATCGAGCAGTTGAACCGCGTCAGTGAGCGCCCCGTCATTGTCGATATCATAAAAAGCATAAGGGGCAGATTTTTGTGTACATCCATGCACAACGAACGGGAAATCAGCCTCCAGCAAAGTTCTTATTCGTTCATCATCAACCTCAGGCGCACTGATGATCATACCATCAACTGATCCCGACTGAACAAACCTCTTATAATGAGCAAGTTGCTGGCCGGGGGGCGCAACGCGAATGGTTAAATCTATTTCGCGTTCGGACAAAACCAAACTCAGCCCTGCAAGAAAATCCACAAAATGGGGATCAAGCAACAGATTGCGCCCCGACCGGAACACCATGCCCACAACCCCCGACTTACCGGTTGCCAAACGTTTGGCATTTGTATTGGGGGCATAATTAAATTCCTTTGACGCCGCCAACACTCGCGCACGCGTTTTGGCCCCAACCTCCGGGAAGCCATTCAAAGCCCGACTAACCGTTGCCGGTGAAAGGCCCAAATGCGCCGCAATATCCTTTAGTTTTGCCAAAGTGTTTCCATTCCAATTTTCCTAAAGCGCTTTAAGAATACACAAGATTATACAAATTACAATTGACTCATACGCCTATTTTCAGTTATCCAAATAGTTAAAGCGGTTTAAGTAATTGCATAAAAGGGAACGCCCCGGAAGTGTAAATGCCGTAAAAAGGGAGAATACTGAGATGAATGAGTGGTGGCGCGGTTGCGTTATCTATCAGATATACCCCCGCTCCTTTCAAGATTCCAATGGGAATGGCGTGGGCGATCTCGCAGGCATTCTAAACCGGTTGCAACATGTGGCGGACCTCGGTGTGGATGCGGTTTGGTTATCCCCATTTTTCACTTCCCCCATGGCTGATATGGGCTATGACGTATCCAACTATAAGGACGTAGACCCGCTCTTTGGTTCCCTTGAAGATTTCGATCAGATCGTGGCCTGTGCCCATCAGCTTGGTCTAAAAGTCATCATTGATCAAGTGCTGAGCCACACCTCAGACCATCATCCCTGGTTTGCCGAGAGTAAAGTTTCCGCCACAAATTCTCGCGCCGACTGGTATGTCTGGGCCGACCCCAAGACTGATGGCACGCCCCCCAACAATTGGCTGTCGATATTTGGCGGCCCCGCATGGGAATGGAACACTTCGAGACGCCAATACTATTTGCATAATTTCCTGGGCTCCCAGCCCGACCTCAACTTTCACAACCCTGAGGTTCAGGATGCCATGCTTGATGTGTTGCGGTTCTGGCTTGAACGCGGGGTCGACGGATTTCGTTTTGACACGGTTAACTTTTATTTCCACGACAAGCAATTGCGCAACAATGAAGGCTTGATCCGCCAGAGCAACCGGCCCGAAATCAACCCCTATGAAATGCAGGTGCAAACCTACTCCAAAAACCAGCCTGAAAACTTGGACTTCTTAAAACGCGTCCGCACTTTAATGGATGAATTTGATGCCATAACCAGCGTTGGCGAAATCGGTGATAGCCTGCGCGCCATTGAACTCATGGCTGACTATACCAAAGACAATGACAAACTGCATATGGCCTATTCCTTTGATATGCTGGGTCCTGAATTTTGTGCGAAACATTTCCGCTCCAAAATTGAGAACTTCCAAAACGGCGCGCCCGATGGCTGGCCTTGCTGGAGTTTTTCGAACCATGATGTGATGCGGCATGTGACGCGCTGGGCAGATCATGCATCCTCGCGGCACGCCCTTGCACAACAGACAATTGCCCTGCTTGCAACCCTAAGGGGGACAATTTGCATCTATCAGGGGGAAGAATTGGGACTGCCCGAAGCTGACATCCTGTTTGAAGAACTGACCGATCCTCCTGGCATCCGTTTCTGGCCGGAATATAAGGGGCGGGACGGATGTCGCACACCCATGCCATGGGAAAAGGGCCATGCGCCCAATGGCTTTACGACGGGAACCCCATGGTTGCCAGTTAAACTCCCCCATGCGGCGCTCAATGTTGAAGGCCAAACGCAAGACCCGAGCTCAGTTCTAAATTTCTATAAGGATATTCTGGGTTATCGGCGTACGCGCCCGGCGCTGGTCACAGGTGACATTGATTTCATTGACACCTCCGAGCCGGTGCTCGCATTTCGACGTATTCAAGGTAGGGATGCCCAACTTTGTATATTCAATCTATCCAATACCAAAGTTAAAGTCGTCGTGGACGACGTGAAGAAACTCACCCTGTCGCCGCTTAGCCATGCCGCTTCGACCACCTGCGCCCATTCGGGTTGTGAAAAGTTACACATGGAAGCCAATGGCTTTGCTCTGTTCGACATACCGCCACAAATTACAAAATTACCCAATGTTGAGTTTAAGCCTAAAACTCAGCTCCAACCCGCCTAAAACCAAACAGTCCAAAGGAGAAGGACATGAAGAAAACCACCAAACTTATCGCAGGATCGCTGGCCGTACTGCTGGCTTCCACAACATTTGCCTCCGCACTTGACGACGGCAAATTGCTCATCTGGATCAATGGTGACAAAGGCTTTGACGGCCTGCAAGCCCTTGGCGACAAATTCACCGAAGAACTTGGCGTTGAAGTTGTTGTTGAGCATCCAGAATCCGTCACCGACAAATTCCAACAGTCTGCAGCATCCGGCGATGGCCCCGATATTTTCATCTGGGCGCATGATCGCTTTGGCGAATGGGCCGCTGGCGGTTTGATTACCCCGGTTGACCCCTCCGCAGAAATCCGCGATGGCATCTTTGATTTCGCATGGGATTCCATGACATTTGACGGTAAAACCTGGGGCTACCCGATTTCTGTTGAAGCCGTTGCTCTGATTTACAACAAAGACCTTGTGGCAACTCCCCCGGCAACCTTTGAAGAAATGGGTTCCATTGAACTGCCCGAGGGCGTTGGCGCCATCATGTGGGATTACAACAACACATATTTCTCCATGCCACTTTTGATGGCAAATGGCGGATATGCATTCCAGAAGGTTGATGGCTCCTATGATGATACCGACACAGGCGTAAACAATGCCGGTGCTATCGCTGGTGCCGCCATGATCAAATCTTTGATTGATGATGGTATTATGCCCGCCGGTGTAGATTATGGTGTGATGGACGCCGCCATCAACAAAGGCGAAATTGCCATGGTCATCAACGGCCCTTGGGCTTGGTCAAACCTTGAAGAAAGCGGCATTAACTTTGGTGTGGCTCCCATTCCTTCAATCAACGGCAATGCTTCCAAGGCATTTGTTGGCGTTCTTGGCGCAGTTGTAAACGCAGCATCACCAAACGCTGATTTGGCTAAAGAGTTCATCGAAAACTATCTGTTGCAAGATGATGGCCTCAAAATGATCAATGATGATGTTGCTTTGGGCGCTGTAGCGGACAAAACTTTTGCCGCATCTCTGGCTGGAAATGCAAATGTCGCAGCAACTTTGGCCAATGCTCAATCCGGTATTGCCATGCCTTCGACCCCTGCGATGGGTAAATTCTGGGGTGCCATGGGCCCGGCTTTGCAGAACATCACAGGCGGACAACAATCCGTTGAAGATGCACTCAATGACGCCGCTGAACGCATCCTTGCTGAGTAAATCTTACTAAGGTAAATAAACAGGGTCGGGGAATTTTTCCCGGCCCAATCTGTATAAAACATGAGGGGCATTTGAAGCGTGACCATTTCCAACCAGTCAATTTCAGCCCCAAACTCAATATCCTCAAATTCGATTTCCCCCAATCCCTACACCATGAAAAACCTGCTTAAATGGAGCGCCCTAGGGATATTCTCCTTGGCATTACTGTATATGGTGTGGGCCCTCTACCTTGCAGGCGAACCGCTTTTTGCCGTGGTCATACTCGCCCTTTGCGTTGGCGTTGTCACCGTTTTCGGCCAAGCCAAATATTACACGGCCCGCTTCATATTTCCCGCCATCGCCGCGGTTGGCATATTCATTGTTTTGCCGGTGATCTACACCTCATATATAGGGTTCACTAATTTTGGTTCGCGTAATCTGCTCAGCTTTGAGCGCGTCACAGGGCAATTCTTGCGCGACGTATCCGTGGACAAATCCACCGAACGTCCCTTCAAAATCATCTCTGATGGGGACAATTATAAAGTCCTGATAACCGATGGGGACAACACGCTTTTAAGTCAGAGCATTTTGCTGGACAGCACCCCACTTGAACTGTCCCTTAGCATCGCCCCGGCTCCCACCAACGAACCTCTGGCCATGCGCGAGGTGATTAAATTGCGCACGCAACTGGCACAAATCACCCTCGTCATGCCGGACGGAACAGAATTACAGCCTTCGGGCCTCAGAAGCTTTGCCGCCCAACAAAATGTCTATGAACTTCAGCCCGATGGTGTCCTGCTAAATACCATCGACGCCACCAGTTTAACCCCCGATCAGAAACAAGGGTTTTACGTCGATGATACGGGCGAACCCGTGGCCCCCGGATGGCGCGTTGGGGTTGGCTTTGAAAATTTCAACCGCATCCTGTTCTCCGATGGTATCCGCGAACCCATGGTGCAGATTTTTCTCTGGACGGTGGTTTTTGCCACCCTTTCCATGGTGTTCACCTTCTCCCTTGGTCTATTGCTGGCTTCAATCCTGCAATGGCCACATCTCAGGTTTCGTTCCGCCTATCGCATTTTGCTTATTCTGCCCTATGCGGTGCCTGCCTTCATATCTATTCTGGTGTTCCGGGGCCTGTTTAATCAAAACTTCGGTGAAATTAATTTCATTCTGAATGCGGTTTTTGGTATCAAACCCAACTGGTTCACCGATCCCAATTTGGCCCGCGCCATCACCCTGATCGTCAACACATGGCTTGGTTATCCCTACATGATGTTGCTGGGGATGGGGTATTTGCAATCGGTTCCTGAGGAACATTATAAGGCCGCCGCCCTTGAGGGGGCCGGGCCAATCCGCTCATTTTTCTCCATCACTTTGCCGCAAATTCTGCCCCCGTTCGTGCCCCTGTTGATCGCCAACTTCTCGTTCAATTTCAACAATGTTGTACTTATCCTGTTGCTTACCCGTGGGGCACCAGACATTGTAGGTACAACAATTCCCGCCGGGCAGACCGATATTCTAGGCTCTTTTACCTACCGCATCAGCTTTTCAGATTCAGGACAGGATTTTGGACTGGCCGGGGCCATATCAACACTGATATTCATTATCGTTGCCATCATTGCCTATGTAAATTTCACCGCCATGCGCAACTATGCCAAGAAAAAAGGCGTCGCCAGATGATCGTTGAACATCCAAAGGAATTACGGGTTAAAAAATTCCTCGCCCACGGGTTTCTAATCCTGTTTTTGATCATCATCCTGTTTCCGTTTTTGATGGTGCTCTCGATTTCTCTCAGGCAAGGCAACTTTTCCACCGGCTCCCTCATCCCTGAGAACCCAACCCTTGAACATTGGTCGTTGGCCCTTGGCATTCCCTTCACGCGCGCCGACGGCACCATCCTGACGCCCCCCTTCCCGGTGATGCTCTGGTTATGGAACTCCATCAAGGTCGGCCTCATCGCCTCGGCCGGCGTGCTGGTGCTTTCCACCACCGCCGCCTATGCCTTCGCCCGCATGCGCTTTCGTTACAAGCAAGGAATTCTGGATTCTCTATTGATAATTCAGATGTTCCCCGCCGCCCTGACCTTGATCGCGCTATACGCGATTTTTGATTCCCTTGGGGCCATCACGCCAATCTTGGGTCGCAATTCCCATTGGGCGCTGATCCTCTCCTATCTCAGCGCCATCACGTTGCACATCTGGACCATCAAGGGCTATTTCGATTCCATCGACCCGGCACTGGACAAGGCAGCCCAGATTGACGGGGCAACCCCCTGGCAAACCTTCCGCCACGTGTTCCTGCCCCTCTCTATTCCCATTCTGGCGGTGGTTTTTGTCCTAAGTTTCATCTATTTGGTGACCGAATACCCGGTGGCCTCCATCCTGTTACAGGAAACATCACAAATGACTTTGGCCGCGGGTGCGCGCCAATATCTATACGAACAGAAATATCTGTGGGGGGACTTCGCCGCCGCCGCTATTCTTTCTGGATTACCGATAACGTTCGTGTTTTTATTGGCGCAACGCTATCTGGTGAGCGGACTATCAGCCGGCGGGGTTAAGGGGTAGGCTCCACCCACGTTTGTCTCCCCCACGTCATCCCAACCTCTTATGTCATCCCGGTGAACGCCGGGACCAAACAAGGTGAGTCTGAGTAACAACAGTTCGTCATCACACGGTTCATCCGGGTGATCCAGTTCACCGCAGTTGCGGTGATTAGGAGTATTTTGCATCACAGAAGTGATGCGCTGGATTACCCGAACAAGTCGGGCAATGACGAGGTTGAAATATAATTTCGCTCCCACAAATTAGCCACCTTGTCCCCTATCCCATCTTTGTCTAACCTATTCACAAAGCCACAAACCACTCAAAAGGCACGCCAACATGCTTAAAAATATTGACCCATTCCTCAACGCAGATGTTCTTTATGCATTGGCCGCCATGGGCCACGGGAACGAACTGGTATTATGCGACACCAATTTTCCCGCCGATTCCGTAGCCAAGGAAACCACGCTTGGCGAACTTATTCGCATCGATAATGTTGATGCGGCGCGCGCCACCAAAGCCATTCTCTCCGTGATGCCACTGGATAGTTTTGTTGAAAAGCCAGCGCTACGCATGGAAGTGGTGGACAACCCCAACCAGCTCATGCCGGTGCAGACTGAGGTGCAGAAGCAGATCGACGCCGCCGAAGGTAAAAGCTTGCCCCTTGGTTCCATCGAGCGCTTTGATTTTTATGAACGGGCTAAAAGCGCCTATTGCGTGGTGCAAACCGGTGAACGGCGCTTTTATGGATGCTTTATTTTCATTAAGGGGGTGATTCCCCCTAACGAGGGTTAAAGGTTACCCCTTCAACTCAGCCTTGATAATCACTTCGCTGGTGATGGTGCGATGCACCGGGCAACGCTCAGCAATCTCAAAGATTTTCTGCCGCTCTTCCTCGGTCAAATCTCCAGTGATGCTGATTTGCGCGTCGATAACATCCACCTTGCCGCTCTCTGTTTCGCACTGAGCACAATCCTTGGCGTGAACCTTGTCGTGGCTGAGGCGCACCTCCGCCCGTTCCAGATTATAACCCTTTCGCTGTGCATACATACGCATGGTCATGGATTTGCAGGTGCCAAGGGCCGCCAGTAAAAAATCATACGGGGTGGGGCCGGTATTGTCGCCGCCAACACTCGCTGGCTCATCCCCGTTTAGAGAATGCCCGGTGCCTGTCACCACATAATTGGTAAACTTGCCCGTGCCGGTTTCAGCGACCACAACGCTTCCCTCGATGGATTTTGGGGGCGAAAACGCAGTTTCGTCGACGCTAATATAACGCCCGGCCCACGCCGCAATCATTTCCGCTGCGTAATGGGCATCGGCCCGTTTGGAGAGGAGGTGATCGGCATTATCAATGGACACATAGGATTTGGGGTGCTTGGCCGCGCCAAAAATCTCGCTGGCATTTTCAATGCCAACCGTCTGGTCAATGGGACTATGAAGAACAAGCAAGGCACGGTTTAGTTTTTTCACCGCCTGATCAAGATTGTGCTCTGAGATATCATCCAGAAATTGTTTTTGGATTTTGAACGGTCGCCCGGCCAGCAAAACTTCGGCTTCCCCATTTGCCTCGATTTCAGCTTTGGAACTCTGGAATATATGGGCCACATGGGCCGGGTTGGCCGGCGCGCCAATGGTTGCGACGGCTTTGCTTTCGGGGATGCGGGCGGCGGCCCCAAGCACAGCGGCGCCCCCAAGGGAATGACCGATCAATATTTGCGGCGCCATATCCTTATCCCGCATGTGATCGGCAGCGGCCACTAAATCATCAATATTGGAGGTGAAATTGGTGTTGGCAAATTCCCCTTCACTGGCCCCAAGCCCGGTAAAATCAAACCGCCATACCCCGATCCCCTCGCGGTTGAGGCATTCCGAAATCCGGTTTGCAGCAAAAATATCCTTGGTGCAGGTAAAGCAATGGGCAAACAGAGCGTAGGCCCGCGCCTTACCGGTAGGTAAATCAAGCCGCGCCGCCAATTCTAAACCGCTGGCCCCTGTAAATGTAAAACGTGATGTTTTTTGCGACATAATTATACCCCTGTTTCAAATATACCTATTGATAAAAACAATTACGCCGGAGACGCAAGTGCATCCCCGGCGAAAAACAGAACAACTATCAGTCGAAACTATTTAATGTGGTCAGTGGTAAAGAGGAAATCATCCCCGGGCGCAGCGCTATGACACGCAATACAACCCTGATCGGCCCCTTTGGCAACAAGACCTGCTAGGGCCATTCCTTTACCATTTTGATCCAAGGATCCATCAGGCAAATACTTGGCATAGAACCAGTTATTACCCTCATCATCATAACCCGCTTCACGCTTAAACATCACGGTAATGGCACCAAGATGGGCAGCGGGGTCAGCCTGAACCTCTTCAATTTCCACCCCTGTAGGACCATAATTGCGCTTGATTACGAGATCGCCCGTATGGCCACCAAGGGTTGCTTTTGTATAAAATGTTTCAAGAACAAACCCGTGTGGCTCGACGCCTTCATAGGGGAAAGAACGGATAGCATCGGGGCCAGCCATATTCATGTCGATCATTGCAGCCCATAAATCAGCCGCATAATCTACATCGTGCTCATTGCCAAAGGGCGCATCCATTTGAGCAAGTGCCGCAGTTGCACTCAAGCCAACGATTGCCACAACACCAGCAAACTTGGTTATCCGCTTAAAAATACTCATAATAATAATTCCTCAACTCATTGTTTTCGATATCACACAGAAATCACTTTTCTGAGATAGTTGCCAAACACACTTATTCACAAACGAGTGAGGTGAATTGTGGAATGTGCGTAAAAGTTGAAACGTCCTCATATGCGCGATTTTGTCGCGACATATTGATTGCGCATTACTGGTTTTTTTACATAATTATCGTATGTTACGCTCGTTTTAACAGTTAAGAAAGTTATCAACTATGTCCTCCAGCACCACAAAATTACTCCCCGCAATCGCCCTTGCATTTTCATTGCTTGCCTCCATCTCTCCAGCCCAGGCCGAGGGTGATGCAGCAGCTGGCGAAAATGTTTTCCGCAAATGCCAAAGCTGCCACAAGGTTGGTGAAGACGCCAAAAACGGCGCTGGCCCCGTTCTGAATGATGTCATTGGCCGCGTAGCAGGCACCTATGGAGGGTTTAGATATGGAGATGACATGGTCGCCGCTGGTGCCGCGGGACTGGTCTGGGACGAAGAAAATGTTCAGGAATACATTACCGACCCCCGCGCATTCCTGCGCGCATATCTTGATAATCCAAGAGCACGAGCAAAAATGTCTTTCAAATTACGCAAAGAAGAAGACCGCGCCAACGTAGCAGCCTATCTAGCTACGCTCTCAAGTTAATATATTTTGGGTTCCGTGCGCCTATTATTAGGTTTCATGTGGATGGTTTGTCTTAGCCTGTCCGCGCACGCGTCTGATGAAATATCATCCACATCGCTTTGTGTTCACAACCAGAGCGATGTGGAATTGTTTTTTGTGCTCCGCCTGAATAATGTGTCGCGCACCACTGGCGTCCTAAAAACTGACGAAAGATTATGCCTCCAAGGCACAGAAACGGGCCACCCCGGAACAGTCGCTGTCTTTGAAAGCCCGTTAGCCATGGAAGGATGCACACGACTGGCAAAATCCGGCCAAATGCATATCCTGACTGACTATTCCAGTTTCGATAATTGTACTTGGCAATAATTGCATATGGTAACGAGCACAAACTGACCATATTCCCCTAAATCGCCCCCTCGACAATCCCAACAACTCCCCTAATATCATAACTCAAAAGGGAATGAGGGACATCATGGCACTTGAGATTCTGGCCGCAGACAAAGGGAAACAATTCTCAGATTTCATAGATATTCCCTATTCAGTGCAGGCTAACAACTCATTTTGGGCGCCCCCTTTACGAATTCAGCAAAAAGAAATGCTAGATTCCAAAAAGCACCCGTTTTTCGAGCACGGACAAATAAAGCTTTTTGTCGCCTATTCAGAGGGACGTCCTGTCGGGCGCATAGCGGCCATAAACGACGCCAAACATAATAAAATCCACCATGAAACCACAACGCATTTTGGTTTTTTTGAGTGCATTGACGACAAGGACACGGCAAACGCCCTATTTTGTCAAGTGGAAAAGACTGCCCATTCATGGGGCCATAACATTGTGCGCGGGCCCTTTAATCACTCGGTAAATGAAGAAATTGGTCTACAGATCGACGCATTCGACACACCCAATTTCATTATGATTCCGGGCAATCCTTCCTATTACGGTGCTTTGGTCACCGGCGCGGGATATGGCAAATGCATGGATCTATATTGCTATATGCTCGATGCCGGTCAAATGAGCAAAAGACTGCTCACCACCGCACCACAAATAGAGAGGCGGCTTGACATAACCATCCGAAAAATGAGCAAAAAAACTCTGCAAGAAGATGCCTTGAAAATTTGGGACGTGTATAACAAAGCCTGGAAGAAAAACTGGTTTTGGCTTCCTGCCTCGAAAAAAGAATTTGCCCACCTTGTTAAAAATCTAGAGCCTATCGCCGATTTTGATCTGCTGTATTTGGCTGAAAACGCGCAGGGTGAACTCGTTGGATTTACAATCGCCGTGCCAAACCTGAATGAAGCTATCATTAAAATCCGCAACGGCCGTTTGTTTCCCTTTGGACTATTAAAACTATTATGGCACTCGCGCCCCGGTGCCATTCGCTCAATTCGCGTCATGATAATGGGCGTGCTTGAGCAATATCGCGGGCGAGGTATCGATGTTGTACTTTATCATCATCAATATCGCGCAGCGCTAGAAAAGGGCTACCAAACAGCAGAAATGAGTCAAATCCTTGAAAGCAACACAATGATGAACCGGGCAGCAAAACTAATGGGGGGCAAACGCTATAAAACCCACCGCATTTATGAAAAAGTACTATGATATAAAAAATTGGATATAAAAACTTGTTGCAAAATCTAAGGAATTCCTTGCTAACCCCATTGACCAACAAGCTAATTTTCGTACTTTAAAAACAAATTCCCTATATTTTGATCATCCCTCACGCTCTAGGCATGCTAAATTACCGACAGCGATATTTTCTAGTTAAAAAAGGTTCAACCAAATGGATAACGATAAGCCCTTTGATGTATTTGTCATTGGCGGCGGCATAAATGGCTGCGGCATTGCGCGCGACGCGGTGGGCAGAGGATATTCCGTTTGCCTCGCTGAAATGAATGATTTTGCCAGCGGCACTTCATCGGGGGCAACCAAGCTTATTCATGGCGGTTTACGTTACTTGGAGCATTACGAATTTCGTCTGGTGCGCGAGGCGCTTATGGAACGGGAACGTCTTTGGGAAATCGCCCCCCATATCATTTGGCCGTTGCGCTTTGTTCTACCAATTCACAAAGGGTTACGCCCCGCCTGGTTTTTGCGCTTGGGCTTATTTCTTTATGACTATTTGGGGGGACGTAAACTTCTTCCCGCCACCAAAACCCTAAACATGCAAACCGATGAGGTCGCCGATCCACTTAAACCTCTTTATACCCGCGCCTTTGAATATTCTGATGCTTGGGTCAATGATGCGCGCATGGTGGTACTCAATGCCCGCGATGCGGCCAATCGTGGCGCTACCATCCTTTCAAGAACTAAAGTGGTTGCCGCCAGACGCATCCAATTAAACGGCGCAGAAGTGTGGAACATAACAGTGCAAACAAGCAACGGTGAGACCCGGGAAATCCTGACAAAAGTACTGGTCAATGTCGCAGGCCCTTGGGTCGACAAGGTTTTAGCCGACGCAGTCAAAGAAGACGACGGCAAACGTATTCGGCTGGTACAAGGTTCCCATATTGTGGTCAAAAAAATCTTTGACCATGACAAATGCTACATATTCCAAAATGCTGACAACCGCATAATTTTTGCCATTCCCTATGAGGAGGATTACACCCTTATTGGCACCACCGATCAAGATTATGATGGTGACCCCAGCGCAGTCAAAATTTCTGATGTTGAAACGTCATATTTATGTGATGCGGCGAGTGAATATTTCGCCACTCCCATTGTCCCCGAACAGGTCATTTGGGCTTATTCCGCTGTACGTCCCCTAATGGATGATGGCACAAGCGAAGCTCAGGAAGCCACCCGCGAATATGTACTAAGTGTACAAAAAAATGCCGGCGCTTCCCTTATCAGCGTCTATGGGGGCAAGCTCACAACCTATCGCAAACTATCTGAATCCGTCCTTAAAACCATCGAAGAAATTTACGAGCCACGTGGGGGCTCCTGGACAGCAACAGCACCCCTGCCCGGCGGCGATTTTCCCAAAACAAAATTTGAACAAGAAGTCGAAAAACTAAAGAAAAAATACTCTTTTTTAAACCCCATCCACGCGCGCCGACTGGTGCGGCTTTATGGTACCATCGCCACACAGATGTTGGGGAAAGCCAAATCGGAAGCCGATCTGGGACAACAATTTGGTGAAAATTTTTATGAGTTTGAAGTAACTCATCTCATTAAAAATGAGTGGGCCATGACCACCGAAGACATTTTATGGAGACGCACAAAAATGGGCTTAAGATTATCCGCAAATGAAGTCAAAATCCTTGATGGATATTTGATTAAAAAAGGAATAGGGATTAGCAAGAATTCACGAACCTAGAGCGCCTCATAGGCCGCAATAGCACCCTCAACATCGCCCCAATAAATCATTTCTCCCTGACTTAACACCATGGCCTTGTTGCAAATATTTTGTACCAAGGCCATTGAGTGGGAAGCAAGGAACAGTATTTTTGCAGAATCAACCATTCCATTTACACGGGCCTCAGCCTTGGCAATAAATTTGGCATCCCCCGCCCCAATCCATTCATCCATGAGTAAAATTTCAGGTCGTATAACCGTTGAAATAGCGAAAGCCAACCGCACTTTCATCCCCGAAGAATAAGTATTCACCGGCAAATCAATATAGTCACCAAGTTCGGTAAACGCGATAATTTCATCCACATTTGCCTCAATTTCCTTGCGCGAAATGCCAAGCATAAGCCCGCGATAATATATATTCTTACGCCCACTTTCCTCCTCTTGAATACCCAAAGATACATCAAGCAAAGGCACCAAATGCCCATCAATGGAAAGGCTGCCCTCACTTACTCCATAGATGGAGGATATTACACGAAGCAGGGTCGATTTCCCCGCCCCATTACTTCCAATTATCGCAACCCGGTCCCCCTCATGCGCTTCAAAGGAGATGCTATTTAGCGCCCTGATTTTGACAACGTCTTTGGCGTCACGGGCAATCTTGCCGGCGCTTCCAATATTCACAATTGCCCGGCGTAACGAGCGCGCCCCATTCCCGTAAATCCGGTAATCAAGGGAAATATTTTTCGCAATTACATGAACCATTTCGTGTATCCTAAAAGTTGAGGCTTAAACCCAAAACGGTATTTGTTTGCGCCAATATTTCAAGAATAACAGTGTCACAAACCAACCAACAACTGCCGCACTACCCATCACATACCAAGAGAGCATCGCTGGCGCCTGCCCAAGCATCGGCGATCTGATTATTTCCACCGCATGATACAACGGATTAGCGTCCGTTAGGAAAAACCGTCCGCGTCCACTCAGCATGCTGGGTTGCCAGATGATGGGTGTTAGAAAAAACGCCAACTGCAAAATTGAGGCAATTGCATAGGGCAAATCCCTAAATCGAACAGACAAACCGCCCAATAACATAATAATCCAGGTGCCATTTAAGACGCTTAGAAATAAAGCCGGTATCAACAAAAAGGCGTTAACCCCCGGATTGTGCGAAAAATAAACCGCCACAAAAACAAAAATCAGCATGTTGTGGAAAAACACCACCATCACACGCATGCTCATGCGCGCCACATGCACACTAAGGGGAATTTTGATCTGCTTAATCAAGCTCGCAACTTCAACAAATATATTGCTGCCCTCAAGAAAAAAACTTGAAATAAGCCCCCATGAGATAAATCCCATCGTTAAATATGGAAAGTAAGAGGACAGCTCCACGCCAAAAATCGCGCCATAGACCAAACCAAGGGACGCCACCATGAAACCCATGGACAACACCATCCATATGGGACCTAATATTGAGCGGGCATAGCGGGCCTTTATGTCATTCCATGCAAAAGTTGACCAAAGTTCAAACTGGCGAATGCCGTTAAATATTTCTCCAAGTTCTTCTCTCATGGCTCACCTATACAACCTGTTAGCTTGTTGAGTAAACCAGTCAAATTACCTCACAATTTGCAACCCAGCTCAGCCTTTGTAAGCAGCCGCAATTTTTTGCATTTCCTTTTCCATTTGCACCGGTGGTACCCATGAAAATTCTTGGCGAAACTTGTTGTCCTCAAGTTCCAGAGGCCGAAGAATTCGTGATGCCGATGCGCCGACTTTTGGTATCTGAATCATCAGTTCAAGTATCAGTCTGGGAGCGGAAAAAATCCGGGTAGGACGGCCCAACCCTATACGCATATTCGTTAGAATTTCAGGTAAGCTCATGGCCCCCTCGTGCACCAAATAATGCCCCGATGACCCAGTGGGCGTTTCGACCACGCGGGAAATAGCATCGATCAACGAAGTTTGCGAAATCATGGAACGCTTGGCGTTTATCCCTGTAAATGGCAACGGCCAAACGTTATCAGCAAACCTGAGTAAACGCATAAAATTCCCATCAGCCTTAGCTCCAAACACAATGGGGAATCTAAGGGCTGTAACATTCATTTCCCGCCCCTCAACCATGCGAAACAATGCCTGTTCAGCTTCTAGTTTAAGTCGTCCGTACAGACTGTCAGGTTTGGGAACGGAGTTTTCATCCAGAACTTCTGGCGACCAAGTGCCGCACATGGCCTTGATTGAACTAAGATAACCAAAATGCTTCACCCCGTTTTCAAGGGCCTGCTTAGCTAGATTAAGCGTGGCCGCCAACCGCTCTCGGGCCTTAGAAATGTCCGGCGTTTCATTGGTAAGATCAGCAAAATTCCCTGGGTCTGAAATATGCTCAAAGGCATTAAACCCATCGGCCATATGAACAACCGTTTCAACACCGCTCAAGTGCTCAGACCAATCCGTCTTCGCTTGAATGTCAACTTGGAAGTGAATGCAATTCGTGGGCAAATATTTTGGCACAGTGCGGCTGACGCCAACAACATCTTGACCCGCATGTGCCAAAACATCACCAAGGCCGATGCCAACAAAACCGCTTGCCCCTGTCATTAAAATACGCATCGTTCACCCATCAAATTTTGTTCAAAAAACACACAAAATATTTGGTAGCGGGATAGGGGCTTGAGCCCCCAACACGCGGATTATAGTCATCCGTAATTATCTAGGCGCTTCTTGTCAACACTACGGAAAACAGCGGTTTTCCAGTATCTTAGCCACGCACATCTTCTAAACGATTATCGCTAAATATCAGCACTGTGGCTGTTACCCCAGCATAGGAGCGCCAGCAATGGGTAAAGTCAAATATCGATCATCTCCGTGAATAACCGATATATCGTTCTGACGCATTATACGCCCGACACGCCTGTATCCAACATTCCGCTCAAGTTCTTTAAGCCCTTGGTCTGCACTCGATACAATAGGCGCTTAAAGAAGTGGAACTAAACCGTGACATGCCCAACTTTACAAATTACTCTCGGATTCAAACGCTGCAATAGCATGGCGAAGATGTCCATTTTGCTCTTTTATCATTTTGGTCGCGTCTTTAGCATTCATACCGGTTTTTTCCATCAAAATGGCAGATTTAATATCCCAATTTGCATAAGTCAGCGCATCTAACGCCGCTTCTTTTGTTGAAGAAGTCAAATCTGTAACCAAGTTAATTGCGCGCGCTTTCAATTTTTCATTTGAAGCGTTCATATCGACCATTCTGTTTCCAAAGCACTTGCCAATTTGAACCATCGCGCCCGTCGAGATCATATTGAGAACTTGCTTTTGTGCAGTGCCGGATTTCAACCGGGTTGACCCGGTGAGTATTTCAGGGCCAACGATTGGGGTAATGGCGATGTCGGAAATTCGATCGAGTTCGCTCCCCCCATTGCAAGAAACCCCTGCTGTAACGACACCGAGGTCTAGAGCATATTTAATTGCGCCCAAGACGTATGGTGTGCGTCCCGATACCGCAAGGCCAACAACAAAATCCTCTTTGCTTAAGCCTATTTCACGTAAATCGGCCACGCCCTGCAATGCATCGTCTTCAGCGCCTTCCTTGGACCGAAACATTGCATCCCTACCCCCGGCGATGAGGGCAACAAATAAATCATGGGGGGCCGAAAAAGTTGGAGGAATTTCAGACGCATCCAAAATTCCCAAGCGCCCACTTGTGCCAGCACCAATGTAGATAACTCTGCCACCAACCCTCAATGCCCGCGCGGCAGCTTCGATCGCTTGGCTGATTGGGCCCAGCGTTTTTGAGACGGCAAGCGACACTTTTGCATCCTCAGCATTCATCAACTGCGCAATTTCTAAGGCGGATAGTTTGTCCAGCTCGCTCGATAGAATGTTGGTTTTTTCAGAATTCAACCCCTCTAGGGAGGTAGAAAGCGCAACCAATTCATTTTTAATTTCAATCATCATATTGGAATTATATATTCCAAAACCACGCCCCGTCAATAATTTATTATTCGTTTTGGTGCCAAAATAATGTTAGCCTCTGCCTCTAACAGACAGAAGAACATATGAAAAATTCTAAAATCAGCCTAATTTCCCGCCTAAGCTCTGATCTTGAGCGGATGTCAAAAATCGAGCGCTCCATAGCCGAAACTATAATTCTTTCGCCCCAGGAAATTACAGAGATGTCATCGCAAACGCTCGCGCAAAAATGCAATGTGAGCCAATCCAGCATCATTAAGTTTTGTCAAAAAATTGGATTTCGCGGTTTCCCTGCCCTTAAAATCACTCTAAGCGCGGAAATGGCGCGAAGCGAAAACGCTCAACAAATCCATGCGGGGATTTTTAGCGATGATTCCCTAGGGTCGGTGGCAAAAAAACTTTTCAACAGCAAAGTGTCGGCAATGTCCGAAACGATGAAAATGAACTCTAACGAGAAGTTGGACGAGGCTGTCAGATTGATTGAAAAGTCAGATCGTATCCTCATCATGGGCATCGGCGGATCGGCCCTTGTTGCACAAGATATGACATTGAAACTGACAAAATTTGGAAAATCCGTGATTAGTTCGGGTGATAGTCATATTCAACTGGCAAATCTTGCAAGTTTTCGCCCCGATGATTTACTTGTAGCAATATCCTATTCCGGAAAGACCCGGGAAATTAGTGTTGCGGTTGACTTTGCCAAGGAGAATAATATTCCCGTCGTATTCGTTGGCGGGTTTTATGGGGACAATCCACCTGATGTGTTGCTGCATTGTGCCGCGGATGAAAGCGTCGTTAGAAGCTCGTCCATTGCAACTAGAACGGCCCAGTTCGCCATAACAGACCTATTGTTTGTTTTGTTGGTACAGAGGCGCGATGATGCCGCCGAACGTATTTCCACCAGCCAGGAACTGGTGAGAAAAATTCGATAATTGCCAATTTAAGGTCCCAAACCAATGTCGCCCTGCCCCGTGAATAATAAAAAATGATTGACAGATACGTTTACGAATATTAAATTCCAACTAGTTTTGGAGTTTGATGTGTGAGGGAGATCTCATCCGTTGAAATTTCGGGACCATTGATATCTTAAACGGGAGAGAAACAAATGAGAAAATTTACAACAAGGGCGCTTTTAGTCGCCGCTGCTTTGTCAGCAAGCGTATCAACGCTCGCAGCCAGTGAATTGAATTTTTGGAGTTGGCGTCAGGAAGATATTGCGGCCTATGAAAAAATTATAGCCGCTTTTGAAGCAACGCACCCCGACATTAAAATTACCTACACGGCCCACGAAGCAAAAGCCTACAATACCATTCTAACAACGGCTCTTGCTGGTGGTTCAGGCCCTGACATTATCCACACACGTGCATATGGAAGTTTGGAAGCCATTTCGGGGGCTGGGTATCTTGAAGCCCTTGATGGCCAAGTTGACCTGTCATTGCTAAGCGCCGACGAACTATTAGGGACAACGCTTCGCGCAGATGGCCGCATCTATGCTGTTCCATTCGCATCACAAACTGTCGTTGTTTATTACAACAAAGATATTTTTGACGCGAACAACATCACAGTACCTGAAACCTTTGAGGAATTTAAAGCCGCCTCCACTGCACTTAAAGCTGCGGGCATTACACCACTTGCCAACGGAACTGCCGATGGCTGGACTGTTGAAATTATGTCCGGTGCTATTATGCCAAATTTCTATGGCAGTGGGTTCTTTGGGGAAGTTACATCCGGTGCAACCGATTTTGAGGATGCACGCTATGTTGGTGCCCTTGAAAAAATGTCCGAACTGGCTGAATTTATGCCTACAGGATTTGAAGGCGTCGACTATGCCACGATGAAAGCGCTATTTACCTCTGGTGCCGCCGCGATGTTTATTGGCGGTTCATGGGAAATCAACGGTTTCAGAGATGCCGGCATTAACTTTGAAATTATGCCTGGCCCCGCTGCTGAAGCTGGTGGCGAACGCATGGTTGCAACTTGGCTTGATGGCGGATATGGCGTCAATGCTGCCTCCGAAAACAAAGAAGATGCGCTAGAGTTCATCCGTTTCACAGCAACAACACCGTTTGCTCAGATGTTGACGGATGAGTTGAACAATGTTGCCGCCGTTGATGGTGCCATGTCTTCAGATGCAACCTTGTCCAGAGTGTCAAGTTTCCATTCTGCCGCGACACCATACATCATGTTGGTTGCCTTCCGTTTCGATACACCAACAGGCTCGACCCTTCTTCAATCGGGTCTGCAAGAGTTGATGACAGGTGCCAAAACCGCAGCTGAAGTTGCAGCGGATGTTAGCAACGGCATCAAAACCGCTGAATAATTAAATCCACAACAAGTCCCGAGGCGTCCTGCGCCTCGGGTTTTATTTAATCGCATAGAGCCGGACCGGTTCGCACGAACAAGATAACTCTAACAAAAGTTGGAAAATTATGGCCAATGTCGTATTGCGCTCAGTAAACAAACAGTTTGGTGAAGTGAAAGTCATCAAAGATGTAAACCTGACTGTTGAAGATAACGAGTTTGTCGTTTTTGTCGGGCCATCGGGTTGCGGAAAATCCACACTCCTGAGACTGATTGCTGGGTTGGAAGACCTCACATCGGGCGAAGTCCACATTGAAGAAGAACGCGTTGATCACCTTGCGCCATCCAAACGGGGTGTTGCCATGGTTTTCCAGTCCTATGCGCTTTATCCCCACTTCACGGTACGACAAAACATGGGTTATGCGCTTCGCGTGGCCAAGGAAAGCAAAGAAACAATTGCCAAAAAGGTAAATGATGCGGCCAGCGTTTTACAACTAACTGAATACCTAGAACGAAAACCTAAAGCATTGTCCGGTGGACAAAGGCAAAGGGTCGCCATTGGTCGCGCGATTGTGCGTGACCCAAAAGTATTTTTGTTTGACGCACCCCTGTCAAACCTGGATGCAAAACTACGGGTTCAAATGCGCATCGAACTGACCAAATTGCACCGTTCCCTAAATGCAACCATGATCTATGTGACCCATGATCAGGTCGAGGCCATGACAATGGCGGATAAAATTGTGGTGCTGCGGGACGGCAAAGTCGAGCAAATCGGCGCTCCATTGGACTTATATAACGCGCCTGACAACTTGTTTGTTGCGGGGTTTATTGGCTCTCCTTCCATGAATTTTTTTGATGGAACAGTTATAAACACGAGCAACACTGATGTTGAAATCGACGTTAAAGACAGTGTGAAAATCAAATTTCCCTTAAACGAACCTTCAAATCTTTCCACTGGCGACAAGGTAAGTTTTGGTGTTCGCCCGGAGCATTTTACCATTGGAAACACAAACCAAGGCACATTTACTGGTGAAGTGTATGCCGTGGAACGGCTGGGTGGTGAAACCTATCTGTACCTTTATGTTGGAGACCAAAAGGAAGTTGTGGCCCATATGTCCGGGGATCAAAAAATTGCCATCGGCGACATGGTAGAAATCGGGTTCTCACTAAAGCAATCTTACTTATTTGGACCACATGGCGATGCCGTTCGCTAAAAGGGGGCAATTATGTCGATGACCAATGCAGACTATGAGAAGGCGAAAAGAAACAGAACGCTCAAATTAAAACTTTGGCTGTTGTTTCTAATTCTTCCACCCGCCGCCATTTTGATTGTTTTTGTATTCGTTCCGATGGGAAGCGCCGTCTGGTACAGCGTATTTGATTGGGACGGTTTGGTGCGCAAGGAATTTATCGGCCTGGCAAATTTTCAGGACATTTTATTCAACCCCTTGAAAAACAAAGTTTTATTCAACGCGTTTATGAATAATGTAAAAGTGTTCGTTTCGTTGATGCTGGTTCAAAATGGCATCGCCCTGGTAATCGCGCTGTTATTGGCTCGCAATCCAAAAGGGTATCGGTTTTATCAGGTCGTATTCTTCCTTCCCGTTATTCTATCAACAGTAATCATCGGATTTCAATGGAAGCTATTCCTTAATCCTGTTTTTGGTCTGGTGAATAAATTTCTGCACAATATTGGACTGCATGATTGGGCTTTGCCATGGCTGGGACTTCCTGAAACGGCCCTTAATTCCATGCTGTTGGTGAACTCCTGGCACTGGTTTGGCTTTCCCACACTGGTATTTTTAGCGGCAATACATCGAATTCCAAAAGATTTCATCGAAGCGGCGCGCCTTGATGGCGCCTCGGAATGGAGAATAGCCCGCGAGATAATATGGCCACTAATGGCGCCGGCAATCACGATTATTACGGTGTTAACATTCATCGGATCGTTTAATTGGTTTGAAATTCCCTACATCATGAATGGGCTGGAAGGCTCTCCTGCGGGCTCCACTGATATGCTTGGCCTCATGTTTTATCGGACGGCCTTTGGTTCGGTCAGCGCCGGCGGTTCCAATTTCGGCAGTGGTTCAGCCCTTGCTGTTCTGATGTTCATCTTCATTTTTGTATTCTCAATTATCGCGACAAAATATTTGACCAGTCGCGAAGTTGAAATGAATTAGGAGGCAACGATGCAAACCAAAAGAAACGCCGGCTACGAAGCTTGGCTTGTCCAGATATTCCTGATCGCCACTACAATCGTTGTTTTGTATCCCATCATTATGATGGCAATGTCAGGCTTTAAAACCAACGCTGAAATCTTTGGTAACCCGTTTGCTCTGCCCAAAAGCCTGAATTTTGACAATTATTTGGTGATATGGAATACGACCGACGTCCCCAGATTTTTACTAAACTCAACCATCGTCACACTTGCCTCTGTTGCCATATTGCTGGTGACCGGGACCATGGCCGCCTATGCAATTTCACGCTATCGGTTTCGCGGCTCCATTATGGTTTCCCTGTTTTTTCTTGCCGGACTGATGTTGCCCCTACGACTTGCCATCATCCCGCTGTTTATCCAACTCAAATTCATGGGGCTGATTGATAATTTGCTCGGCCTGATATTCATTTACATAGCCATGAGCCTGCCCTCCACCGTATTTATTCTAACTGGATTTTTGCGCGCACTTCCATCTGAACTTGAAGATAGTGCAAGGGTAGATGGCGCTTCTGAATTTCGGATAATGGTGGAAATTATGGTGCCGCTTATTACCCCCGCCATGGTGATTGCAGGAATTTATAACGCTGTGCCCATATGGAACGATTTCTTCTTCCCTCTGATTTTTATCCAAACACCGGAAATGAAAACGTTAGCCCAGGGTCTAACTTCTTTCTTTGGGGAATACAGTGTCAACTTTGGCGTGCTTTATGCCGGCCTGACTTTGGCTGCCCTACCGGTGGTAATCGTGTTCATCGTTCAGTCGAAACGCTTTATTGCAGGCATGACAGCCGGTGCCATCAAGTAATCATAGACGGCTACAACATATACTCTTCTCCTGGAGCCGCTGCGATTTTCGTTTAATAACGGGATCGCAGCGGGTTTTTTTAAGGCAATATTGAGCATAGATCAAAATTATAGCATGCGCCCAATTTCTTAGCCATTTTGCTGCACTTTAGAACATCCTATTGGGTGTGAAGCAGTCCACCTAGGACACATTTGGGTTTTGAGCTACCAAATCATCACCACATCGCAGAACTTCGTCGATGAAAAGATCTAAATCCAGCCGCGTCGTGCGATGGTTGTTGATCGCCACGCGCAGACAGTGCTTTCCAGCAACCGTTGTGTCAGAGGGAACTGCGAACCCGGACTCCTGAATCCGCAACATGATTTCCGTATTAATTTCTTTCAGGAGCGCTTCATCAGTGATCTGATTTGCATATCGAAAGCACACAATATTCAGCCCCACTGGGGCGACGATTTGCAACTTTGAATTGCGCAGAATAAGTTGTTCTAGATATTTAGCTTGCTCGATATTCTGGTCGATCAAGCGACCAAATTTCTCAACACCATTTTCCTTGAGGGACATCCAAATTTTGAGCGCCTTAAAGCCACGGCTTAATTCAAACCCATAGTCCGCTAGAAATTTGCCAGCAATT
>JAJRRG010000224.1 GCA_024279675.1 Alphaproteobacteria bacterium | reverse complement strand
GGGGCGTGAGGTGCGCGAGTTTGTCACCGATCAATTGGGGGAGGAGGGGCTAAAAAACGCCATTGTGGTGGTGGCAACCTCTGATGAACCCGCCTTGATGCGGCGGCAGGCGGCATATTTAACCCTGACTCTTGCGGAGTTTTTTCGTGATCAGGGTAAGAATGTCTTGTGCATGATGGATAGTTTAACCCGTTTTGCCATGGCGCAACGCGAAATTGGTCTGGCGATTGGTGAACCACCCACGGCAAAAGGGTATCCGCCCACAGTATTTACTGAGTTGCCACGACTTCTGGAACGGGCCGGGCCGGGGTTAATAAATTCTGGTTCTGTTACAGGTCTATTTACCGTTTTAGTGGAAGGTGATGATCACAATGAGCCAATTGCTGATGCCGTTCGCGGGATTTTGGATGGGCATATTGTGATGGAGCGAGCGATTGCTGAGCGGGGGCGTTATCCTGCGGTCAATGTTCTTCGTTCCATTTCACGCACCATGCCTGGGTGCGTGCCGGAAGCTATGCGACCGGTTTTAGCTGAGGCGCGTGAATATTTGTCGGTGTTTACCGATATGGAGGAATTGATCCGGCTCGGGGCATACCGAAAAGGATCGGATCCAAAAGTGGATCGAGCGATTGCTGTTAATCCCGACCTGGAGGCGTTTTTGAGCCAGGGACAGGAGGAACATACGACAATCCCGGGGGGCTATGAAATGCTCGCCAAGATTGTTGAAGAGGCGGGCGTATCGGACCAAACGACTTGAGTAGTGTAAGGAGTACAAGTCATGAAGTCACGAAGTGAGAGTCTAATCAGACTCAAAAAATTTCAAGTGGATGAGGATAGGCGTCAGCTTAGCCAAATCGAAATGATGGTTGCCGATTTTGAACGGATGGCCGCAGAACTGGATCAGCAAATTGAGCTGGAGCATAATAAAACGGGTATCTCTGATGCTACCCATTTTGCTTATTCAACTTTTGCCAAGGCTGCTTTGAACCGCCGGGACAATTTGCTGACATCGGCGAATGATATGCGTGAAAAGCTGGAAAGTGCGCAGTATAAGCTGGCCGAATCCCTTGAGGATTTGAAAAAGGTTGAAACCCTGCACGAGCGTGAGCACAAACGTGAATTGGCGGAAGATGCCAAGCATGAGCAAGCGGAATATGACGAAATTGCCCGCATGCGACATATGACCCGCTAGGCCCCTAGGGGCTAAACCCCTTTAGGGGTTGAGACCATTTGTATTCCTTTAACGGTTGCGCGGTGTAAGCTGCGGACCGTTTTGGCGTGTGTTTCGCAAGAGTTTAGCGCTGTGCAATATGCGCCACTAATGATTTAACGTTGTCTCCCCCACCCCGACCCTCCCCTCCCCACAAATGGGGGAGGGAGAAAATGGGGATTTGTTGCCAATATTGTACTCTTACGAGGCGGCCACGCGAATTGATTTTCGCGGGTCGCTTTGTGGTTGGGGGAGGGTGCTTTACAAATGTTTATGGCCTTGTCAGTGTCAAAAATATAATCAATGACTGGGATCGACATGCCGCCAGAATTTATTACTGCTTTTGGGACGATTTTTGTAATTAATATTATCGCCTGGCTATCCCCCGGGCCCAATATGCTGGTGATTGTCAGCGCCGCTACCAACCAAAGCCGTCGGGCTGGGTTTGTCACCGCGCTTGGGGTGGGGGTTGGCGGACTGACTTGGGCTTGTTTGGCGCTTTCAGGTGTTGCTGTTTTGTTTGAAGTTTTTCCCAACATGGTTTTTGCCTTGCGCTTATTGGGAGCGGGATATTTGCTTTGGCTGGGGGGTAAGTCTTTGTTGAACGCCCGGAGGCATGGGACTTTGGCAGTTCATGAACCTGTGCCCAGTTTTGGCACTTTGCGAACGGCCTTTAAGAATGGGTTTTTGGTTATGATGACCAACCCGAAAGCCATGGTTTATTTTGGTTCGATATTAACCGCCGTTATTCCAGAAAATGCGCCATTGTGGTTTTTGATTGCATTTGTGATGTTTATTTTTGTGCAATCTATGTTGCAACATTTTATTACGGTTTATGTTTTTTCAACCTCCCATGTGAGCAACTGGTTTCAGAGCACAAAGCAAGGCATGCAAGTAGTGTTTGGTTCGCTTTATATCGCACTTGGGCTGGGCGTGATTTATGATGCTTATCGGCGTCTTTAGTTTCGTGCGCTTAAGGGTTTAGTGAATTGGCTTTGCGGTAGGGAAATTTGGTTGAATATATTTTTAGTTTTATTAAATCAGGTTCGTTTAGATGTATCCACAAAATCCGATTGGCGTTTTTGATGCTGGAATTGGTAGCTATGATTTTGTCCGGAAGCTATCAATTGCGTATCCTGAGCAAGATATAATTTATTTTGCCGATCGCGCGAATTTTCCATATGGAAACAAAAGCCGGAAACAATTGTTGGGGTGCATTGAGCAGGCTTTTGAATTTTTTCAGCTCTTTTCTCCAAAGGCCATAGTTTTGGCTTCAAATGCGCCCTCGATTATGGTGTTACAAGACTTTGAGGGTAAAACGGATGTCCCAGTTTTGGGCGTCTTTCCACCTATCAGGCAGGCGCTGAAACTGTCCATGAATGGGCATATCGGTGTTCTTGGTGTGGATTCCCTGATTTCAAGTGCAGAGATGATTAGCTATGTGGATCTGTTTGGATCGACAAAGGGGAAAATCAGTCTTTTTGAGGCGAGTGATTTGGTCGAGTTGGTTGAAACGGGCGAATTCTTGAACAATGAAGTCAAGGTGCAAGATTTAGTTGAGCGAAAGATGTGGAATCTGCCACAAGAGATTGATGTTTTTACCCTTTCATCAACTCACTTGCCATGGCTCAGAAAATATTTTGAAAACGCCTGTCCGGATAAAACTTTTCTTGATCCTGCGGATGAGGTTATTGAATATCTCAGACCCTTTACTAAAGCTGGAAATTCAAACCTGTTTATTGTTGCCTCGCAGAGCGAGCGGTTTAGTTTAGATGGATTCAAAGATGTGTTGAATCGGCTTGGTGTAGATAGGCCTGTGTATTTGAGAGACGAGTTTGTCGAAGAATTTTCTTATGAGCGGTCTGGCGATAAATAGAAACGACTAGTTGGAGTTTGTATCTGGTTGCGGGTGGTATAATTCAGCGCAATTGCAGCGATTAAAATGCTGTTACATGCACTAGATCACTGGGATAAACCGGGTGATGATGATGGGTGGGTTTCATTGCCTGATTTTGGATCAACTGACTGAAAAGCTGCGTATTTTACGTCTGCGCTTCCTGCTATTTTTCTACTAAACCACAGCGCCAAACTGGGCGTTATGCAGTTCGGCATAGACGCCATTTTGGGCCAGCAATTGGGCGTGTTCACCCTGCTCGACAATTCCGTTGGTGCCGATGACGATGATGCGGTCGGCGTTGCGGATGGTGGCGAGCCGGTGGGCCACGACCAAGGTGGTGCGACCTTTGGAGAGCGCGGCCAGGGATTTTTGGATAACGACTTCCGTTGCCGTATCCAGCGCAGAGGTCGCTTCATCAAGAATAAGAATAGGCGGATTTTTGAGGAATATCCGTGCAATGGCCAGCCGTTGTTTTTGTCCCCCCGAAAGCATAATGCCGCGTTCGCCCACCTGCGTATCCAATCCATCGGGGAGGGACTGAATAAACTGATCTAAAGCCGCGCGGTGCAAAGCCTCCATGATGTCTTCATCGCTGGCCCCCAGGCGACCATAGGCGATGTTGTCGCGGATATTGCCGCCAAATAAAAACACATCCTGAGCAACGATACCAATCTGACTGCGGAGGGAGTTTTGTGTCATATCGCGAATATCGAGGCCATCAATGGTGATGTTTCCTGAATCAACTTCGTAAAAGCGGGGTAAAAGCGAACATATTGTTGTTTTTCCGGCCCCGGATGGCCCGACAAATGCAATTGTTTCTCCCGCCTTG
>JAJRRG010000223.1 GCA_024279675.1 Alphaproteobacteria bacterium | reverse complement strand
TAAAATTTAGGGTCAGCAGACTTACCGCTACAATTGCGGCGACCAACAAGATTGGTTGGCGGTGGCGCGATAAAAAGCTTTCCGGAACCGTTGTTAAATCATCCAGATCAAATTCGTCCTCGTCTGAGGTAAGTTTTCCTGAACTTAACCTTGAATCAGATTCCGTAATCTCATCACCTGGGAAAACGCGCTGTTCGTCTTCTGAGTCTTCAATTGAGGTTTCAGAATTTGCTTTGGCCTCTTTAATTTCTTTGGCCGCTTCCCGCTTTTTTTGGAAACGGGACATGGCGCGACCGATCAAGGACTGGGGTTCTTGTTCCTCAACATCTGCATTTTTGGCCATGGCGGCGCGCCGGGCGGCTTCAATGAATGTCGAACGTGAAATATTGGCTTCGCTCGCCTCGGTTTTTATCGGCTCTGGTTTGTTTATAAAACTCTTCTTGTGGCCCTTGGGTGCGTCCTCGCTTCCAAAAGAAGAGGCTGGTGCCGGGGGAGGCGTTACACTATTGGCGTCAAACTCAGGCAACCGAATACGATTTCCAGTTTCAGGGGGGGTATCTTCAGACGCTCTGGTTTCAGAGTTTGTTCCATGACGTGTGGGTAAGGGCGCGTCAATTTCAAGAATTTCACTTTCCACAACCTCAAGATCGTTGGGATCCACCTTCAAATTCTCTGGAATTGGGACGTTAGGCCGTTGCTCTGATGGGTCGGTGTTTGTTGGGGCCGCCGCCTTAGGGGGGGCAAAAGCTTCCGCATTCAAGGGCGCATCCTGTGCGGGTGGGCGGGGCATATTATCGCGCAACTCAGGGATCAAATGCCCAGAAGGCTCCCAGCTCTCATCAGCTTTGGCCTCTGTTTTATTCGCGCTCTGTTCGATAGCGTTCCCGGTGTCTTCGGCCAGCCCAGGGTGACGGGCGCGCTTTGGCGCGGCCCGACGGCGTCCAGTATGGGTTTGGGTGGGGTGAGGCTGTGTTGATGGGCGTGCTACAGATGAATGCGCTTGTCGTTCGATTGGAGCGCGTGTGTCTTCTTCTTTTTGCCCCTCGCTAGAGCCCTCACGTTGTGCACTCAAGGTAACTTCAAGCCGGGCAAGGCGCTGGTTTACCTGATTGATTGAATTTTGAACGCCAACAAATTCCTGTAGACTTTTTTGCGGTGAGGTCCCGTCATCCTCACGCTGAGATTTCTCAGAATGCTCCTTAAACAAGCCGGACAAACGCGTTTCAAGTGCGTCCAACGCCTGTTGTTCAACACCTTGGCCCGGTTGTGCCTGCACTTTTTTCATAGCTTGCGTCGTGCGCTCTGCAACAAGTTCTGCAATAGCGTCAATATTTGGAACCGGGCTTGATCCATCTTTGCGTTCAAACATCTGGTGTAAACCATTTAACTCAGAGCTGGTTTTGTCCATTTTTGAAGCAAGGGAGTGGATGTGCTTTTCCAGCGCTTCAACCGAGGTATTTGGTGCAGTCTTAGTTGCCGCATTGTTCGCTTCGGATTGGCGCGCGAGCTGGCCTGAAATTGTTCCAATTTGAGTTTCAAGTGCAGCAAAACGAGGCTCGATTGCCCCAATTAGAGTTGTCTGCAGTTCCTGCATATCAATTTTTAATGCACCAGCCGGTTGGCCTTCGATTTCAATTTGCTCAATCCGAGCGATCAGCCCATCTACGCGGGCAACCAAATCTGCGGATGTTGCAGAATCCTGCGTTTCACCCTTTCGCATTGCTTGTGTAAAATCGGCCATCTCGCGACTTAGGCGTTCAATGGTGGGGGTTGGCATCGCCATGGTCTGTTCCAAGGCATCAATACGATCGTAAACCGTGCGCACACAGGTTTCCACAGGTTCCAAATCAAGACGATCAAGCCCCATGCCGTCCAGTCGGTCATAAATATTTTGCACGCTTGTTTCGATCGCACCCATATGACCGCCGCCATCATTGAGCTTGATATTCAATTCAACTTGTTGCGCCTGTAACTCCCTCAGTTGTTCAAATGCCCCTGACAAAACATCCACACGCTGGTTCAAGGATTGGAAATCCAAGCCCTGCCCTTCAGGCATAGCGTCGGCCAGTTTAGTGATTTGAGTTTCCAGCCGCTTGATATGACCGCGCTCACCGATGTTATTGGCCAAATGCTCTACAACCCCGGAGAGCTGTTCAACTTGCATTGCCATGTCGGCAATGGCTTGTTCAGAATTTTGCTGTTTTGAGATGGATTGTTCAAAACTTTCAAGGCGAGTTCCAATATCAGCCAATGCATGGCTAAAGCCATCAAATTGTTGCTGATGATTGTCAGCGCGGTGGTTGTCCTCATAAGCGTACGCGTAATTTGGTGTCTGCTGATATTGGGACTGAGAGCCATTTTGGACGTTGGCCCGCGTGGGCGCTCTGCCTCTTGGGTCAGTTTCTCTGGGATTATGTTCCCTTGAGCCATGGCCACGCTGGCTTGTTCGAATTTGTCGAATTGCATTTTGCAATTGATGTTGGGATTGGGCAGGCATGGGGTATGCCTCCTCTTGTTCATAAAAACGCTCAGTTGCACGTCGCCCAGATTCATGGTGCCCAGATACATGGCGCCCAGACATCATCGGATCATGAAAGGACTGACCATGGTAGGGTTTGGGCGTAGCAGATGAATTATGTTGGCGCGGTATTTCAATGTTTTTATCATGCTGGTGCATATGCACCTGATCTAACAGATCTTCCAATTCCCCCCGTAGGGAATTCCAATTTCCAGAATTTGGGACATGCTGCGAAGACTGAGATGGATCAGGGGGGGCAACGTGATGCCCACTGGAATAGGAGGCCCCATATGGTGCAGACCCATCTTGACGAACCTCGCCTTGATGAACCTCACCGTAATGAACCTCACCATGGCGAGCCCCATCATGGCGAACCTCTTGGGGCCGTCGCCAATCATCAGCGGGAGCTGCAAAACCATTATTATATCGCGCGTGGGCCATTCAATATCCGTGCGGCCTGAACCAAAGAAACGAACCCAATGCCAAACCGAAACAAGGGGTCACCTTCCCTTTTCACAAAAACATCGTAAACAACCGGTTAACTTAAACGCATT
>JAJRRG010000222.1 GCA_024279675.1 Alphaproteobacteria bacterium | reverse complement strand
TTGCGCTCAAATCGCGGCATGGGTTGACCTCCTACTATTTTGGCTAATCTCGTTAAATGCGTTCACAGCAATATCTGCAAATGCGGAATCATTAATGTGATGGGGTGTGCGGATAAGCTTGTGACTGGCCGTTTCAACAAATATTTCTGTGATTGCTGCAAACAACGCCTCGTCCGCCGCCGGATCATGAAAGGCCTGCCCCGGCGCATCAAGGGCCGACACGCCACCCTCGGGCAGAATAAAGCGCACAGGGCCAGCTATTTTGTTGAGCCGCTTCCCAATCCAGCGCCCCATCTCGATATTCTCCTCGACAGTGGTGCGCATCAAAGTCACTTGGGCGTTATGCTCAACGAATGTGCGGTTTGAAAACTTATCCGGCACACTATCACGGGCGGCAAAGTTCACCATATCCAGCGCCCCAACCGACCCCACATAGGGGATGGGATGGCGAATAAACGCGCCAAACCTATCATCGGTCGCCGGGAAAATTCCCCCAACAATTAGATCACAAATTTCGGTCGTTGAAATGTCAATCGCCCCGACTAACAGCCCCGCATCAGCAAGTTTTTCCATGGATTGACCCCCAACGCCGGTGGCATGGAATATCAAACATTCGTACTCACCCTCCAATTGCGCCGCGATCTGTTGCACCGCCGGGGTGGTGACGCCAAACATGGTCATACCGATGGAGGGTTTAGTGATTGGTGATTTTTTTGTCGGACTCTTGACGCGTTTGGCGAGCATACCCGCCATGGCATCAGCCCCATTGCCCATTACTTTGCGCGTAATGGAATTAAGCCCCTGAATATCGGCCACAGAATACATCATCATGATGTCTGAGGGGCCGACATATTGCCCCACATCCCCTGATGCCACCGTGGAAATCATGATCTTGGGGATGCCAATGGGCAACGTCTGCATAGCGGGGGTAACAAGAGCTGTTCCGCCCGATCCTGCGGCGCTGATGATGCCCGCAATATTTGTATGATGGGCCACCCAATTTACAAACGCTTCCGCCATGGCGGTAATAGATTTACCCCGATCATCGGTGAAAACGGCGCTTGTTCCTTGGGGGTGAAACGCCGCGACGTGGTGGGGTGCCACATGGGCCCCAGAGGGTTTTCCGCTGGTGGAGAGGTCGACGGTTTGCGCCGCAACACCTCTGGCCCGCAACCGATCACGAATGAAATTCAGTTCCTGGGACTTGGTATCAAACGTGCCGGCAACAAGCACCTGCCCCGCCAACTCGGTTTTGAAGGGCGACACAATTTGGCGCACGGGTACAAGCGGCTTCTGAAGTTCTGGCACGCCTTCAACCGGGCTTGTGCGCTTGGTATCAGCCCATGTGGCGGACGACCAACGGGTGGGTGGTTTATAGGCCTCAAATTTGGGTGCAGCCCTGTCTGATACAATCGGCGCGGCAACGGATGGCTTCTTGTCTGCCGCATCAATGCCGGGGCTTTTAAGTGGCGGGTTGGTCCTTGAAACCGGAACAGATATTACCTGGGCCTCATCCACACGACCCACACCCAACAATTGTTGTTGCAAAGCACGATCGGCCCCTAATTCTTTGGCATCAAGCACATTAGTAATGCGTCCATTGGTCATGATGGAAACATCTTTTGCCACCGCCGTGGCAACACCAATATTTTGCTCCACCAACAACACAGCCATGTCGCCTTCGTCGGCTAATTCTTGCAACAATTCTTGCACCTGCATCACGATAACCGGTGCAAGCCCCTCGGTTGGCTCATCAAGAACAAGCAAGTGGGGGTCGCGTAACAGAGCGCGGCCAATGGCCAGCATTTGCTGTTCACCGCCCGACAATTGCCCGCCACCATTGCGACGCCGCTCAGCCAAACGCGGAAAAACCTGATAAACACGTTCAATGTTCCACGCATTGCCTTTTTGCTCACACATGCGCAAATGATCATGCACACTTAACGAGGGCCATAAACGCCGCCCTTGGGGCGTATAACCCACGCCCATTTTTGCGATTTGATGGGGCGCTTTGTTGCTTAATTCCTGCCCATCAAGCTTGATGGATCCCCCTTGGACCGGCACCAGCCCCATGATGGCTTTGCACAGGGTAGTTTTGCCCATACCGTTGCGTCCAACCACCGCGTGAATGCCACTATCAAGGGTCAAATTCACCCCCTGCAAAGCATGGGATGCGCCATAGTAAACCTGCAAATCGCGGATACTCAGCAGCGCTTTGGCGCGCCCGCGTTCGTTCTTGCTAGAATTTGACCTATTCATGGCCACCCCCCAGATAAAGTTCCTGCACCTCAGGGTCATTTTCAATCTGCTCGGGGGTGCCTTCTTTGAAGATGCGGCCATTGTGCATCATGGTAACCCGCTCAACCACCCGTAACGCCACATCCATATCATGCTCAATGATGATGTAGGCAATATGGGGCGGCAATGCTTGTAGAATTTCAATCAGTTCGCTTCTCTCCCCCGGGGAAAGACCCGCCGCTGGCTCATCAAACAGGATAAGGCGGGGGGCACCGGCAAGGGCCAAAGCAATTTCAAGTTGACGTTGTTGTCCGTGGCTTAAAGTACCCACATTATCATCACGTACATTATCTAAATGCACAGCGGCGGCCAGATTTTCAGCAGCGGCCATCATGGCATCGTCAGGCTTGGCGCGGCGTAGGGAAAACCGCCCCCGCGATACTCCGCGACACGCCAGATACAGGCTATCGCGTACGCTCAAATTATCGAACAACAGGGAAATCTGGTAAGTCCGGCGCAATCCGCGCCGAACTCTTTCATATGGGGGAAGTTCAGTGACGTCTTCCCCAAACAAGCGCACGCGGCCTGCGGTGGGGGCGAAGTCACCCGTAATGGCGTTGAACAGCGTGGTTTTACCTGCACCGTTTGAACCAAGAACCGCCAAACGCTCCCCCGCCTTGACCGACAAATTGATGTCGGCCAAGGCCACCAGCGCACCGAAATGGCGGCTGATGGCTTCCAGCTCAAGCACATATTGGCCGGAGCTTTGTAGCAAGGATAGAGCGTTTGAACGATCCATAGTCTTAGTCATTACCTGTTACTTCCTTCAAAGCTTATTATTCGCAAATTGGATTTTCGCGACTAACAGAACCGTAGGCTAGGAATGTTTCGTAATCCACACCCAAAGTCTGGTTAACCTGTGGAATAACCCTGATGGTTTTATTCACAAGATTGCCGTCTGGTCCTTCGATAACTTCGGTCAAGAAAATATCAGCAACCGCTTGGCGGCGTTCATCAAGATGTACCATGCCGGTGGGTGTTTCAAACTCAAGGCCTGAAAGCGCGGCGCGATATTTTACGCCCCCATCAGAAAGATCCCCATCAACTTCGTTCAAAGCAAGCAAAGCGGCTTTTGTGTTGATGTAGTAGGCGTGGGCGAACAAGGAAGGCCCAGGGAACCCATCAGGAAACGCGGCCTGATATGAGGCAACAAAAGCTGCCCATCCTGCATTATCCCATGTATCTGACATTGGTCCAGCGGATGGTGTGCCGATGATAAAATCACGGGTACGCCCTTTTGCTGCCAACACAGTCTGATCAACGGTGATGGAACCGCCAACCAAGGGCAGATCGCCACCGGCTTGTTCATACTGGGTCAGGAAGTTAACCGCATCAGCACCACCTAGAGCCACATAGATTGCATCCACGTCATCGGGCAATGCCGCAATAACAGAGGAGTAATCCTTGTTGCCGATGGGAACCCAAAAACGAGCGTCCGCTGGCGCTTTGCCACCCAAACGACAGAAGGGTTCAAGAATGCCAAACACCTGCGTATAGGGGAACGAATAATCTTCTGCGACAACGGCTAAACTACGATAGCCTTTTTCGTTGTAGATATACTCGCCCAGACCAGCCATCCATTGTGCGCCCTCCGTTGAAAAGCGGAAGAAGTTTTCGGATGGATC
>JAJRRG010000221.1 GCA_024279675.1 Alphaproteobacteria bacterium | reverse complement strand
TCGACACCGAACTTTCCCGTGATGCATTTGAAGCAGCAACAATATGAAATTTTTAGATCAAGCTAGAGTCTTTATTCAATCCGGTAATGGGGGCAGCGGAGCCGTTGCCTTTCGCCGCGAGAAATATATAGAGTTTGGAGGTCCCGCCGGAGGCAATGGCGGCCGAGGGGGCGATGTGTGGATTGAATGCGTCGATGGGCTTAACACGTTGATCGATTATCGGTTCATGCAACATTATAAAGCTGGCGTTGGCATCGGCGGTATGGGCAAGGATCGAACAGGGCCAAATGGCGATGACATTGTCCTGCGCGCACCGGTTGGCACGCAAGTGTTTGAAGAGGACAATGAAACGCGGGTTGCTGACTTAACGAAGGTTGGGCAAAAAATCCAACTTTTAACAGGCGGCAATGGCGGCTTTGGCAATGCCCACTTCAAATCCCCCTCCAACCAAGCCCCCCGCCACGCCAACCCGGGCCAACTGGGTGCGGAAAAATGGATTTGGCTACGCCTGAAGCTCATTGCTGACGCGGGGTTGGTCGGCCTACCCAACGCCGGAAAATCCACTTTCCTTTCCGCAGTTTCCGCCGCCAATCCAAAAATTGCGGATTATCCGTTTACCACCCTACATCCCAATCTGGGGGTGGTACGCATAGCTGACCGGGATTTTGTGCTCGCAGATATTCCCGGCCTTATTGAAGGGGCCCATGAGGGTGCGGGGATTGGCGATCGATTTTTGGGCCACGTCGAACGTTGCGTTGTCAATGTGCATTTGATTGATGGTACGGCTGAAAATGTTGCTGAGTCTTACACAACCATTCGCGGTGAGTTGGAAGCCTATGGCAATGGTTTGGCGGACAAGCAGGAAATAACCGTTCTCAACAAAATTGATGCCTTGAGCGAAGAAGACGTTGAAGAAAAATTGGCGTCCCTGCGCCCCTTGGTCAGTGGCAAACTTATGGCTGCCTCCGCCGCTTCCCAAAAGGGCGTTGAGCAGGTTTTATTCGCCATTATCCATGAGCTTGATGCAAAAAAGAAAAGAGAAAAACAAGACGCCCTCCCCGAGGAGGACAAAAAATGGTCCCCATAGAGACAGATTCTTTGGACTTAGATTCCTCAAAAAAAAACCATCCGCTGTCTGGGGTTGAGTGTCTCACCATTAAAGTTGGATCAGCACTATTGGTTGATCCCGAGACAGGCGCATTGCGTCAACAATGGCTGACAGATCTAGCCGCGGATATTGCTGTTCTTAAATCTAAAGGCATGCAAATTCTTATTGTAACATCAGGGGCTATTTCCCTTGGCCGCTCTATTCTAAACCTCACAAACCAAACCCTACCCCTGCCCCAAATTCAAGCGGCCGCCAGCGTGGGGCAAGTGGCCCTGTCAGAGGCATGGCGCGACGCCCTCGCGCCCCATAACATCACCACCGGGCAGATTTTGCTGACCCCAAATATTACAGAGGAACGCCGAAGCTATATCAATGCGCGCGCCACTATTTCTACCCTGTTGGGCCTAGGCGCTATCCCCATTATCAACGAAAATGATAGCGTAGCCACCAGTGAAATCCGCTATGGGGACAACGACCGTCTTTCAGCCCGTGTGGCCTCCATGATTGGTGCAGATTGCCTGGTCTTGCTCTCCGATGTCGACGGGTTATATACAGCGCGTCCGGAATCAAACATCGATGCAGAACATCTCCCCATCGTTAAAAACATAACACCTCAAATTGAGGCCATGGCAAAGGGCGCCGCCTCCCACCTATCCAGAGGGGGTATGACGACCAAAATTGATGCGGCAAAAATCGCCACCCAGTCCGGCACATCAATGATCATCACCAATGGCACAAAATCCCATCCATTGACGGCAATAATAAATGGAGCAAAACATACCTTTTTCCCCGCCAAACGAAGCCCCGCCGCCGCCCGCAAACGCTGGATATTGGGCACTCTGGATGTCAAAGGGGAAATATATATCGATGCGGGCGCAAGCAAGGCTTTGTTCAGTGGAAAGTCCCTGTTGCCCATTGGGGTAACCCGAGTGAAGGGCGAATTTGAACATGGGGATGCTGTCTCAATTCGTGGGGAGCAGGGCAATGAAATCGCCCGTGGTCTCGCCGGCATGAACAAGGAAGAAGCCAATCTTGCCAAGGGCAAAAAAAGTCAGACAATCATTGGCATGTTTGGACATATGAACCGCACCGAACTTGTCCATGCGTACAATCTGGTGCTGATCGCGACGAAAGAATAAACTTCCAAAGAATAAACCATCAAAAGGCAGACCCATGACTGAAAACATCACCGATCTTATGAACACCATGGGTCAACGCGCCAAAACCGCCGCCCGGATACTGGCCAACACAAGTGCCAAGACAAAGATCGCCGGCCTTCTTGCCGCTGCAAACCACATTGAAGCGGATGTGGACAATATCCTTGCCGCAAATAAAATAGATATGGAACAGGGCAAAAAGACACGGCTTTCCCCCTCCTTCCTGGATCGGCTAAAACTTGATGCACCCCGCATCAACGCCATCGTCTCG
>JAJRRG010000012.1 GCA_024279675.1 Alphaproteobacteria bacterium | reverse complement strand
GGCGCTTTGCGCAGCTGTTGCTGGCACGCTCACATCTTTCACCACACTCACGATTGCTGGCGAAGCAGTTGTTGCTCAAAAAGGCATCGCTGCGGACATGGTATTGCTACCCAAGTTTCTTGGGATTTTGCCATTTGACCAAGCCAACACGGGCGCTCAAGAAGCCCATGTTGAATTGGAAAATCCAGGCGAGTTGCTTTACACAGGCCCAACACCGGAAAACTCCGTTGCTGGACAGATTGAAATCATGACAACATCCGCCTCCCAGGGGCGTGCGGCAGTTATGATTTCCAATAATGCCGGCGATCAGATTGTACCCTCGGCCAATGCGGCACTTGCTGCAGGCACAAAAGTTGTAACTTGGGATTCCCCCATTCCATCAGGTGAAGGCGAGTCTTTGTTTGTGGCTCAAGTTGACTTTGGTGACATGGGTCGCGTTATGGCGGATATGGCCTATTCCATTTTGGATGGTTCAGGCGAATTTGCAACACTATCTGCAACCCCAGATGCGGCAAACCAAAACGCATGGATTGCTTCAATGGTTGAAGCGCTTAAAGATCCTAAATATGCGAACCTGAAGCATGTGGACATTGTCTATGGCGATGATCAGTCAGAAGTCAGCTACAATCGCGCACTGGCGCTTGTTGATAAATACCCTGATCTTGGCCTGATTATGTCTCCAACTTCTGTTGGTATCACTGCAGCTTCAAAAGCTATGCAGGATGAGGGATTATGTGACACGGTTAAAGTGTCCGGTCTTGGTGTTCCCGCTGAAATGGTGACTTACACACTTAACGGTTGTGCACCTGAGTTCGCACTTTGGGACTTCGTTGATCTTGGATATCTGACATATTACACCAGCTATCTGCTGGCCACTGATCAGATTTCTGGCGAAGTTGGCGAAAGCTTTGAAGCTGGCCGCATGGGAACTTTTACAATTGAAAAAGATCCAACCCGTGACGTTGGCAATCGTGTACTGATGGGACCATTCACCGTCTATACGAAAGACAATGTTGAGGCAGCAGCCCAGTAAGCTGTAAAGCAAAGACATCAACCAACAACATTGGTCAGCTCCCATGGGAGCTGACTGATCTGCACGCAAGACTATTATAACAAAAAAAGTGCACACACATTTAGCGCAATAGAGTCTGGGGAGGGACTGCATGACAAATCCGATTCTAGAAATGCGCAATGTCCATAAGAATTTTGGAAAAACGGCAGCCCTTAGCAATTTTTCTCTTGCCCTGTATCCCGGTGAAATTCATGCGCTGGTGGGGGAGAACGGTGCCGGAAAATCCACTCTTATTAAATCGATGACAGGCATCCACCAACCAAGTTCAGGTGAGATTTTTGTTGACGGCAAAAAGTGTACTTTTCGTTCCACCCAAGAATCCCAAGCCGGGGGTGTAGCCGCAATTTATCAGGAACCAATGGTGTTCCCCGATCTCAATATTGCTGAAAATATTTTTATATCCCACCATGATCGCCCCGCTTTTATCAACTGGAAGCAGATGTACGACGAAGCGGAAAAGCTGGTGGCACGATTAGGGGTAAACCTTGATGTGCACCGCGCCGCATCATCCCTTACCTTGGCCGAGCAACAAACGGTTGAAATTGCGCGTGCCATTTCGTTGGATGTGCGCGTTTTGATTATGGACGAACCCAGTGCATCTCTTTCAAATCATGAGGTTGAGCGCCTGTTTGGTATTGCGCGTTCCCTGCGTGACCAGGGTGTTGCTGTGCTTTATATTTCTCACCGTCTTGAGGAAGTTTTTGAGCTTTCGGACAAGGTGACTGTTATGCGCGATGGGGAACATATTTCCACCAAACCAACTGCAGAAGTGACCCATGATACGCTTGTAGCTGAAATGGTTGGGCGCGATATGCAAGGGCGCTTTGCACGGGTGCCCTCAGTGGCGACCGGTGAAACGATGCTGTCGGTGAAAGGCTTGCGTAAATTTGGCGAATTTCGCGACATTTCCTTTGAGGTTCAAAAAGGTGAGATCGTTTGCTTTTCTGGTCTGGTTGGCGCGAAACGAACAGATGTTGCTCTGGCCTTGTTCGGCATTGAACCCGCCGACGAAGGACAAATTGAAATTGATGGAAAGAACGTTGAAATCGCTACGCCAAAAGATGCGATTGAAATGGGCATTGCCTATGTATCTGAGGATAGACGCAAACTTGGCATTGCGATGGAGGAAAGCATTACCGCAAATATCACTCTTCCGATGCTGGCGAGATATGCCAATAAAATGGGCCTGATTAATACCCAACTAGAGCACGAGGACGCTCAAAACTACCGAGAGAAACTAAACATAAAAACCAACGATTTGGATGGGGCAGTTGGTACTCTTTCGGGCGGAAATCAGCAAAAAGTTATGCTGGCGAAATGGCTCAATACAAATCCGACGATCCTGATCGTTGATGAACCCACGCGGGGCATTGACGTGGGGGCAAAAGCAGAAGTGCACCAGATTATTCATGATTTGGCGGCGGCCGGCGTTGCCATTTTGATTATATCCTCTGACCTCCCCGAAGTTATGTCCCTTGCCGACAAAATAATTGTCATGCGAGAGGGACATATCGCCGGTATTTTTGCCGGGGAAGACGCAAGCGAAGAACAAGTCATGCGCCTAGCGGTTGGCGCAAAAACTCAAGAGGAAGTGGCTTGATATGTTAGAATCTATTAATCGAAAATTTGGCCCAAACACATTGCGCGTCAGCATATTGGTGCTTGTTCTTGTGTTGATGGTTTTGTTTTTTTCAACACAAATTCAGAACTATCTTAATCCGCGTCTGTTCGTTCGTATTTCCACATCTGTTTCAATTATCGCCTTGATTGCGGTTGGGCAGGCCGTCGTTGTGATGACCCGAAATATTGATCTGTCGATTGGCTCAATTATTGGTTGCACAGCCTATTTTCTTGGGGGGATTATGGCCCTGTACCCCAATATTCCCGCATTTTTGGTGATGCCGCTTGCCATGCTGATTGGCGCTGGTTTTGGCATGGTCAATGGACTTTTGGTGTCTCGGTTTAAGCTTCCCTCGATCATTGTAACCCTCGCCACTTTGGCGATTTTTCGCTCAATTCTTGTCCAGAGCTCTGGTGGGCGCTCGATTACCACAGCTTCATTACCTGTTTGGTTGGTAGACTTTGCGCGCACCAATGCCTTTGAAATCGCTGGGTTTCAAATCCGCTGGATGGTGGTTATTGCCGTGCTGGTTGTAGTGGTGATGCACATATTCCTGACCCGGTTTAGGGCAGGGCGGCAATTTTATGCGGTGGGGTCAAACCCTGATGCCGCAGAATTTGCCGGTATAAATATGCAAAAAACTGTTTTGCAGGCATTTCTGATCTCTGGCGCTCTAGCTGGTTTGGCTGGGTTTATGTACCTGTCTCGCTTTGGCAATATCACAGTTGTTGCTGGGCTTGGTCTGGAATTCAAGGCGGTTGGAGCCGTTGTTGTTGGTGGCATAAATATTTTCGGCGGCTCTGGCAGTGTCATTGGTGCCCTTGTTGGGGCGACATTGATTGACTTGCTGGATAATTCACTGGTGCGCTGGGAGTTGGTGTCAGAATTCTGGCGCGATGCCATCCTGGGCTTACTCATTCTGTTTGCCGTAGCCATGGATGCAATCCTAATGCGTCGATTAAATGCACGCCGCAAAAAGCCTATCGATGAGAAAGTTCAAGATCCCCAAGACGCCATATCGACAAATGGAACAACACCAAAGATGGAGGAGAAATAAGAATGGAAGCACAGTCCAACATTCAAAGGCTCTTCAAGCCTCTTATTTCATGGGAAGGGTTTTTGCTCTTCGCACTGATATTACTTTTTATCGGCAATTCCATTTCATCTCCATTTTTCCTGACCGTGAATAATCAGATAAATTTATTTCAGCTGAGCATTGAAAAAGTGATTGTTGCGGTGATCATGACCCTAGTGATTATTAACGCAGAAATTGATCTTTCTGTTGCATCGATTATGGGGCTGTCGGCATGTGCCTTTGGCTGGTTGTTCCAGATGGGAGTGCCAGCCGCCGCCGCCGTGCCAATGGTATTGGTACTGGGGGCAATATTGGGGGGCTTTAACGCCTTTTGGATCGCATGGGTTGGCATTCCCTCATTGGTTGTGACGTTGGCTACAATGATTGCCTTTCGGGGCATGGCCCGGGTTCTGGTTGAAGATCGAGGTATCACTGATTTCCCCGATTGGTTCGATGGACTAGGCCAAAATCCGTTTGTCGGCCCATTTCCCTTAGCGATGATTGTATTTTTCCTTTTAGTCGCAATATTTTATGTGATTTTGCAGAAATCCACATTTGGGCGGCAGGTCTATTTTGTGGGCTCCAACCGTGAGGTAGCAGAATTTTCTGGCGTAAATGTGCGTCGGGTCAAGGCCACAATATTTATTGCCTCAGGTTTAATCTCCTCACTTGCCGGTTTGTTATTTGCTGCACGAGTGGGGGCCGTGCGGGGGGACGTGGCCTTAGGATTTGAACTGGACATTATTACCATTGTTTTATTGGGCGGCGTCAGTATTTTTGGTGGAACCGGAACAATGATTGGCACGCTCCTGTCTATTCTAATTGTCTTAAATTTACGCAATGGCATGGCCCTATCCAATATCACCGGTCATATTCAAACCGGTGTACTTGGTGTTTTGTTGATTTTGTCTGTAATGGTGCCCACGATCAAACAGTTTCTCACAAAGCTATTTGGGGCAAAAATTTCTGGGGAACAAAAGGAACTGAAAAATGAGTAAGCGACATGCCTTATCACTTGGTGCCAGCACTTCAGTTCTAAAGGGGCCAATTGGTCGAAAAGCTGTTTCAGAATTAGT
>JAJRRG010000220.1 GCA_024279675.1 Alphaproteobacteria bacterium | reverse complement strand
CGCATTGTAGAGGCTGGGGGCAGTTAGACCTGTAGCCGCTTGTAAATCGCGGGAACTGGTCCCTTCAAAACCATGCTGAAAAAACGCCCACATTGCTTTTTCAAGGACTTCGTCCTGATCAAAACTGCGCGGGCGTCCAGGCTTGTTTGTTATACTGGCCAAGTAAATTACTCCTAACCAATACTATCAATGCATCAGTCGACTTTTTGCAACATATCCAGTTGCTGGCTTCTTGTCATGTTCAGATCAAACATTAAAAAAGCCAGTATCGAAAGTTTCTTCTCTTTCGCCACGCTTCCAGCGGGCGATATCAATAATATCCAGCAACGTTGCAATGCCATTAATGACAATGAAACCCACTAAAAACACATAATACCCTTCGGGTTGCCCAACATACCCCGCATTTTGAAACTCCAATATTGCAATTACCATCGCTGGCAACCAGGGTAGTGCTCTGGGCAAACTCAATATTCGACTGAACCCATAACGCGATGCCACCAATGGCAACCAAACAAACACCAGCAATGGTGTCAAAACACAAACCAAAGGTAAAACTGAAGTTGAACCCAGATATAGCATAAGCGCACCACCGCCAACAAACCATGTGGCAAACAGATTGACCCACAAAAATATCACAATATTCTGGCGGGCCATCGCCTTGATGCCACGTCCAATTACGCCATAGCCAGCTCCAATTGATATTTTTCCAATTCGAGAAGTATCTATTTTTGGGTTTGCTACATCTCGTTGCATATGACCATATCCAATTGCTCAAATACTTCATTGCGCAAATCGCCTAGGGCACCAAATTCTGCGCTGGACATCATGTCGTTTATGGACTGGGCATCTGCAAATTCCACGATTGCAACCAATGTAGGCCCACCCTCGCCCAATAATTGTTTGGTTGCGACATAGCGCCCAACCGGGGTCCCACCGGCGGCCATAGCCAAGGGCATCGCTTGCGACAAGTAACTATGCAACAGCTCTTCTTTGCCAGATTTAGGAGTAGACGAAATTATGAGAAAGGCTTTTGAACCTGCCATTTTGTTTTCCTTTTACATTTGATTGAACCACGTTGGATTTGGATGTGGTTATTCTCAGTAATTTTATAACAGGTGTTATATAACTAATCAACAGGGCGGATGTAAATTCTTGTGACAGATAAAAATTGGATGGATTTAATTGTGCTACGCGGTGAAGCCAGCAATACTGACGATAGAAAATGTGGGTCTAGGTTGCCGCGTCGGCTTCGCCTCTACACGATGACGAAGATGGATTGGATTGCGTCCTGGTTTGAGTTTAGTATACTTAGTAAACTATTACCATTAATCCGATGGCTTATCGGCGATCTCATGATGGCAAGTCACCCCTCTGGCTTGGCCGGAAACAGGATGACCTTCGTTTCATCTAGTCCACATCTCGGCAATTGGTCATAACCGCACTTTTTTGGGGACAGAGTTGGCGAGTATGTTCTGGGTCAATTTGCGCGGCAAACCTCCGACACAGAGTAAGCTTGGTGCACAAAGCAAACGTCGCCGCAAACAAATACTACTCCGGTAAAAGCGCCCCCAATGCAGAAATTGCATCTACGGCTTTTTTTACATCCTTTTGAGTGCCTATGCTCCCATTCAATTGGATTGAAGTTCCTAAAAATGAAATCTTCATCCCTGTAGAATTAGATACTTCTAACGTTTGAATGTCACCTTTGTTGACCTCGCCTAGTTCCTCTTCATTCTCAAATATCTCATCTTCGCCGCCAACAGCTTGTACCTCAACCTGGTTTGCGGGCTTAATATCTTGAGAAACAAGTTCAAAAGTTGCACGATAATTTTTTATAACACTATCGATTGCTTTTGTAGAAAACTGGCGGCGAACGAGGTAATTTCGCAAACTTTCATCAGAAGGATTGCCACCTTCCCAACGATCATGAATTTCCGAAAAACGTTGAGGATCTATTGCCGCTGCATATATTGCTTTAGATTTTTCTAAGGAACTTTCCGCGAACAAAATAGACAAAGCGCGCTCACTAACCTTAAGATCACCATTACCAACATCAGACAATAATCCAAATTTTAGTAGAGAAGACAATGACTTAAGTGCTGAGCCGTTCAAACCACCATACCCCATATGTTGTGCAACAACATTTCGCGGTTCAGACAGATGCTGCTGTGCATCGTGTACCTTTTTGATCCGTTCAATTGCCTCCGGCAATCCAGATGAAGGGTAGTTTGGACTACGAACACGTGACATTAGACACTCCTATCAGCAAATACTGCTAACGACTCCTTTAGCGTTTAACTACACGCGAGTCAAGCTAAACGCTATAATTACACTTGCGAATCAAATATTAGCCCGCTATATTGCAAAAACGGAGAGCCAATAATGATCAGACAACTAGCCTTACTCATTCTATCGTTCGATGACTAAGGCCAAAACAAGAAAAAGGGCCGTTATCCTGACCCGACGAAGGAAGGATAACGACCCGGAATCGGTACTTTTGCAACACCGAGTTGGACGGAATAACCCGCCCACCTCATTATTAACAACAACGTGGACTCCTGTCCACCAAGCCAATGAGGTATTATCATGGCCACTAAACAGTCTTCCAGTAAACTCTCGACACTTGCGTCCAAAGTTCTTTCAGGGAAAACAAAACCGACACCAGCCCAATCGCGTAAGTTGGCGGCTTCAGTTCTTTCACAAGACGAAACAAAAGGGCAGCGCAAATAACAAATCTTGTCAAGGCGCACTGAATTGCGCCTTGACTTCTCCGTCCACTTACCATTCACACACGTCATCTCACGGTTTATCCGCGTGACCTAGTGACCCGAAGTCCTTCGGGCCGGTGAGCCTCAACTCACATAAACAGTTCACCGCGCCAAAGACCTTGCCGCACTGGATTAGCCGAACACATTGGGTAACGACGATTGTTGCGAATTTATTGGTTTTCTAAACCAACCCATTCCGCAGCAAATCCTGAGGCCCCCTCTTCATCACCCTCGGACTAAAAATGCGCGGGGTCCACCTTTCCCAAGCGGTTGGATACTCGGGTCAAGCCCAAGTATGACGAAAGAGAAATCAATACCCCACATTTCAACGTCATTGCGAGTGCTCTTTTGTGGGCGCGCGGCAATCCAGTACCTTGAAATGCCACAAACCAGAACTCTAGATTGCTTCCTCGCTCGCACTTCCCGCAATGACGGAAGAAACTCCCTGCCCATAAAACCCACTCATTCAGGGGCGAAGCTTTCAACAATATCCACACAAGAGAGTAAATGCGGGCGACAACACGAGCCACGGGGCGCAGCCTTACAGCTGAGTAAAAACAAAGGCCGCCCAATGGACCATTCCCATACATGCCCCCGCCAAACAAAAAACCCCCGCACCAATTAAGATGCGGGGGTTATTGTTAACTTCGTAAAGAGATATCTGAAACGCTCTTGGCAGACCTGGCAGCGACCTACTCTCCCATGCCTTAAGACATAGTACCATCGGCGCTGAAGCGTTTAACGACCGAGTTCGGAATGGGATCGGGTTCTGGGCGCTTCGCAATTACCACCAAGTCAGCGAAGAACGTTT
>JAJRRG010000219.1 GCA_024279675.1 Alphaproteobacteria bacterium | reverse complement strand
TATGCTAGTGACCCAAGACTCAAGTGAGTCGCAACAAAAAGGGTGACTTCCTATGTTCTCAAACTCATTTCCAGACAAAAAACTCATTGCCGATCTAACGGCAAAAATGCTTCTCGAAATTGATGCAGTACATTTTAGGGCTGATAAACCCTATACTTTTACATCGGGTCTCGCGAGCCCCGTTTATATTGATTGCCGGAAGCTTATTTCTTATCCGCGAATTCGAACAACTTTGATGGATTTTGCCGCTTCGCTTGTTGTGCGTGATATTGGATTTGAAGCAATTGATGCGATTGCAGGAGGGGAAACGGCAGGTATTCCTTTTGCCGCTTGGCTTGCAGATAGCCTGGATTTGCCCATGCAATATGTACGGAAAAAATCTAAAGGTTTTGGCAGAGACGCACAAATTGAAGGCGATATAACAGAAGGGCAAAAAGTTCTCTTGGTTGAAGACCTAACCACTGACGGCGGAAGTAAGATTAAGTTTTGTGAAGCATTGCGACGTGCTGGTGCAGTCGTTACCGACACAATTGTTGTGTTCCATTATGATATTTATCCAAAAACACGTCAGCGGCTTGAAGAACATGGGCTACGCCTACATTCTTTGGCTACCTGGTGGGATGTGTTGGCCGTTTCCAAGGAACAAGGCCATTTCGACAGCCATACGCTCGATGAAGTAGAGAAGTTTTTACATGCGCCGATTGAATGGTCTAGGGCGCATGGTGGGACGACGGACATAACGAAAAAACTGGAGTGAAAAATGACGTTTCAAGGCTTGTTAAATATTCTAGATGAAAACGGTCAAGGCGTTCTCGCTTATCAAGAATGCGCACGCGCTGCGAACAAAGGGATAAAACAAAACCCGCAGCATGCTGCGGCATTCTTTTTGCTTGGTGCGGCGGCACAGAGGTTTGTGGAAACCTATCAGGGTGAGCCGCTAAGCATCAATACCGCAGGTGTTGAATTTGCACGTTTTGAAAAATTTGTAAAAGATTTGACTTCCGTTTATGAGGTGGGTGACTCTGCATCCCAGCTAGAAGTATTGAACAGCGTGGCGACTAAACTTTTTGCTTAGAATACGCAATAAAAGCGAGTTTCAAATACCTTTTACCGTGAGACATTAACCCATTGAACATGCTGGGTTATATGTAGTGCATCGCAGATGGGTGTTAGGCGGCTTCTCAGCCATTTTTATCAGATGCGTTTGTCTGCTAAGTTTTATTGGTGGCGCTTTTTTGTTGCTTTTTTTCGCATAGCGGGTTCTTTTAAGGGAGCGTCATCATCCTCAAGGATGCGATGGGCCGCCCCTTGCAAATCCTCAAACTGACCCGCCTTAAGGGACCACAAAAAAGCCCCAAGCCCTAAGCTTGCAAGGAAAATAGCGATAGGGATTAACACAAGTAAGCCACTCATTCAGCCGGCTCCAATTGTTGGGCAGTTTTGCGCTGAGTTTCCGCTTTATTTTGCCTCTTATTTTTGCTCAATCCCTTATTACCAAACCGTAGTTTTAAAGCATTCAGCGTTACCAGAATTGAAGAGGAGCTCATGGCCAAGGCCGCAAATAGGGGCGTTATTTGCCCTGAGATCGCTAAAGGCACCGCAACAAGATTATAGGCAATAGCAAGGCCAAAATTTTGCTTTACCGTGGTTGCGGCCCGGCGTGCGAGTTTAAGGGTAGAGGGCACGCTGATAAGATTTTCCCGTGTGATAATGAAGTCCGCAGCACTACGACCCACATCCGCCGCGCTCGCCGGGGCCATGGAAGCCTCCGCCGCTCGCAGCGCCGGTGCATCATTGATGCCATCCCCCACCATCAAAACCTTATTGCCCAACTTTTGTAGGTTTTGAATATGGGCGACTTTATCCGCCGGGGTGAGGCTAAAAAAGGCGTTTTCAATACCTAGATCTTGAGCCAGATTGTTCACCGGGACGCTCTGATCCCCCGAGAGAAGGCTGACTTTTAACCCCATGCCCTTAAGCGCCGCGATGCTTGGTTTTGCATCTGCCAGCGCTGTATCTAAAAATTCAAATGTTGCGACAGGTTCACCATTATGGCTAAGCCATACCTCAGATGCCGCGCTTTGCTTATCGGGTTTGCCTTGCCCTTTGGTTTCTGAATGGCACCATTGTGCCTTACCAAGACGCCAGATTCCGCTATCGTCTTTTCCTTCAAGTCCCTGTCCGGGTACTTCGGTGATTTCCCCGGCGAAAACATCTTGCCCAGAAGCTACCTTAGCCACGGCCGCCTTAGCTAAGGCCGCTTGAACAAGGGCTACTGAAAATGGATGATTGCTATGTTGGGCAAGAGAGGCGGCGCGGGCAAAGTCTTGGTCGTCCCCCAGTGATTGCCCAATAAGGCGGGGACGCCCTTGCGTAAGGGTGCCCGTTTTATCAAATACCACATGGGTGATGTCCGCCATCCGCTCAAGAGCTGCCCCATCTTTCATCACAATTCCGGCCTCAAATAGTCGCCCGGCCGAAACGATATGCACCATCGGCACAGCCAACCCCAATGCGCAGGGGCAGGTGATGATGAGCACAGCGATACTGATTAAAATCGCCTGATGCCAATCCCCGCCCAAAACACCCCACCCAAGGAACGCTAGCAAGGCCAACAGGTGCACCGCTGGCGCATAGATTGCCGCCGCCCGGTCAGCGATGCGGCGATAGCCCGCCTTTGAGCCCTCCGCCGCTTCCATCATTTCGATCATGCGGGCGAGGAAAGATTGATCGGCCCGTTGCTCAGCAACAATTTTAATGGCGCCAGTTAAGATAAGCGTTCCCGCTAAAAGTTTGGTTCCCGGCTCAACCAGTTCAGGGTTCGCTTCCCCGGTGACGAGGGAAACATCCGCTTCGCTGGTACCTTGAATAACTTCACAATCAATAGGGATGCGTTGTCCTGCGACTATGGGCAGTTTCATCCCCGGTTCAATATCGGCGATAGAAATCGCTTCGCGAGAGCCATCGGGCAAAATTTGTATGGCATTTTTGGGTGCAAGCTGGGCTAGATTTTTCATCGCCCCCCGAGCCTTTTCGCGCATCATATGGTCGAGGGTGCGCCCGATAAGTAAAAAGAAAAGCAGGGTCACGGAGGCGTCAAAATAGGCCTCCTCAGCCCCCCGTGCCGTTTCAAAAACACTCATAACGAGGGAAAGAATGACCGCCAGCGCAATGGGTACATCCATGTTCAAACGGCCATGTCGCAAGACGCTGAGTGCCGAACGAAAAAACACCTGCCCGGCAAATCCAACGGTGGGAATGGCAATAAGCGCTGAAATCCAATGGAAAAGGTCACGCGTAACTGCGTCCGCCCCCGACCAGATTGAAACCGAAAACAGCATAATGTTACCAGCGGCAAAACCTGAAACGGCTAGCGCCCTAACCAACTCACCTAAATGCTTGTCCTGATTTTCATCTACGCCATCAAGCAACATGATGCGGTGGCCAGATTTTGCCACAGCTTCAGTTATTTGATTGGGCACCCCTTGGCTTGGATCAAAAACAATGCGCACCCGCTTGGTGGACAGGTTTACCCGCGCCGCCTCCACCATATCAAGCTTTGCCAAATCATGTTCAATGGTGGAGATACACGTGGCGCAATGGACATCTGGCACAGCCAATTCCAATTGATGCAAACCGTCACCCAATTCGCGCGAGGCGGCCAAAAGCATTTCATTGTCTTCTTCGCTTGGTTTACCTACGTTCAGGCTAGCACCGGCTTCAACACCCGGTGCGCAACAGCTCATGTGCCTGGAATGGCGGGGGGAGCTACAATGAGCCGCGCCCGGTAATTGAAATCAGGGTTACCCGGAACCAGCGCATGAATAACCACATTCCACACCCCGGCGG
>JAJRRG010000218.1 GCA_024279675.1 Alphaproteobacteria bacterium | reverse complement strand
GAAGTTATCAAGGCGTTGGAAGGCCATACGTTTGATGGGATGGGCAATGGCCCAACTGAATATCGTGCGGAAGATCACCAGTGCTTCAAAGATGTGCTGGTTGTGCGTGGTAATCAAAATCCAACATCACAGTTTGATCTGTTGGATGTTGTGCAAACTGTACCACGTAGCCAAGTTGAGTATGATGCTTCCATCTTTGGCGGCGAACTTGGGCCATACGAAGTATCGTAAGGCTTGTAATAGAATATTTTGTCGGGGCGATGCGTTGCCCCGATTTTAATGATACCGTCTGAGCAATGCTTAGCGGGAGGGGGCCATGGACGCAATTCTTGTACAATTATTAAACGGACTGGATAAGGGCGGGGCCTATGCGCTGATCGCGCTTGGGCTGACATTGGTTTTTGGCACCTTGGGGGTGGTGAACTTTGCCCATGGTGCACTGTTTATGCTTGGATCATTCGTTGCCGTGGCCTTTCGGCAATTGCTTACTCTAGAAAGCGTGGTATTGAGCGCAACTGAGCTTTCTCCATGGGGCACGCCTTTGGAGATACGCACGTCTTACGCGACAAGTTGGTTTGGTGACTTTGGCACTGTTCTGATTGATTGGTCGGTGCCGATTTCAGTCCTGATTGCGATACCCATTATGCTGTTGATTGGCATTGTGATGGAGCGGGGCCTTATCAAGCATTTCTATAAACGCCCCCACGCGGAACAGATTTTGGTGACATTTGGGCTGGCGATTGTTTTGCAAGAAGTAATCAAAGCAATGTTTGGGGCTAATCCTATTCCTCAACCGATGCCGGAAATGATGCGCGGCGCGGCAGATATTGGCATTTACCTCGGCATGGCGGAAAATGCTGTGACCTACCCCTGGTGGCGGATGATTTATTTCTTTTTCTCCCTCAGTATTATTGGCATGGTGTTTGCCTTTCTCAGGTTTACCACGTTTGGCATGGTTGTGCGGGCCGGGATGGCCGACCGGGAAATGGTGGGATTGCTCGGCATTGATATCGACAAGAAATTTACGATCATGTTTGGCCTTGCGGCTGTTGTCGCTGGGCTGGCGGGGGTGATGTACACGCCTATGTTGCCGCCGACCTATAGTGTGGGGATGGACTTTTTGGTGCTCAGTTTTGTCGTTGTTGTGGTTGGGGGAATGGGCTCGCTTCCCGGGGCTGTTGCCGCCGGATTTTTGCTCGGTATTTTGCAATCATTTTCCGCAATGACGGAGGTGAAATCAATTATTCCGGGGATTGATCAGATTATTGTTTATTTGGTTGCTGTGATTATCTTGCTGGTTTTGCCCCGTGGCCTGTTTGGCCGCAAAGGTGTGATGGAGGATTAAGATGTTCGCTTTACCCAAAAAACAACTCATCATCTTTGTGATATTTGCGCTGGTTGTGTTGACGATGCCATTGTGGATGTCTCCTCTTGGTGCCGCCTATCCCGGCCTGTTACAAAAGTTTGCCATCTATGGATTGCTGGCACTTGGGTTCAATATATTGTTCGGCCTCACGGGATACCTCAGCTTTGGCCATGCCGCGTTTTTGGGCGTCGGCTCCTATACCGCCGTGTGGTCGTTTAAGCTTTTAACCATGGATGCAGTGCCGGCCATAATTTTGGCGGCGATTTTATCGGGGCTATTTGCCCTATTGATTGGGTATGTCTCCCTTCGTCGTTCAGGCATTTACTTTTCTATTCTGACGCTGGCCTTTGCCCAAATGAGCTATAATCTGGCCTATTCAGTGTTGACCCCCATCACCAATGGGGAGACATCGTTGCAACTTAGTTTGCAGGACCCTCGGATTATTGATTTGACCTTTATGGAACGCGGGCAGGGGCTACCTACGGTTTCGTTATTGGGCATTGATATGAGTGGCTATTCGGGATTTTATTTCTGCGCTGTGGTATTGATCATGGGATTTTTTATTGCTCAAAAAATTACAATATCTCCCTTTGGTTTGATGCTTAAGGGCATTAAATCCAACCAGAACCGGATGAAATATACCGGGTTTAACACGCGGCCCTACATGCTATCGGCCTTTGTGATTTCTGGTATCTATGCGGGAATTGCGGGCGGACTTCTTGCTGTTACTGATCCACTTGCCGGGGCGGAACGGATGCAGTGGACAGCCTCTGGAGAAGTGGTTTTGATGACAGTTCTTGGGGGGGCTGGAACATTATTTGGGCCTATTATGGGCGCTTGGATCGTGAAATATTTCGAGAACATTTTCTCGGCTTTCAACGACACAGTATTGCATAATATATTCGCTTTTGTACCCGAGGGATTTCGTGAATGGGTGGTTTCGTGTGCGGGGCTGTTTGTTGGTGAAGGTTGGCACTTAACGCTTGGGCTGGTGTTTGTGATTGTTGTGGTGTTCTTGCCCGGTGGCCTGATGGAGGGCTATCGCCGCATTGTAAGCAAATTCGGCGCTGGTAAGCCCAACCAGCCAAATTCTTCTGCCCCGGATTCCCCTGCTCCTGTCAAGCAACCGGCAGAATAGGCGAAAGGAAAACAAATGAGCACTTCAGATCATAATGTTGTTTTGCATGTCGCTGATGTCCACATGCGCTTTGGCGGTTTGCATGCGTTAGCGGACGTGGATTTGGAAATCGAAGAGGGTAAAACCCATGCGATTATCGGCCCCAATGGCGCGGGGAAATCAACCTTGCTCAATGTATGTGTAGGGCGTTTAACGCCAACTTCTGGCGCTGTCATATTTGATGGGCAAATCATTACCGGGATGAAACCCCATGAAATTAATCAGGCTGGGGTTGCACGGGTTTTTCAAACCCCGGAAATTTTCCCTGAGCTTAGCGTGTTGGAAAATGTCATGGCCCCCGCGTTTGCCAAACGGGACGGGGCATTCAAATTGAATTTCTTGCATAATCTGGGCAAGGAAGCCGAGATACGCGAGGAGGCCGCGCACTTTATCGAAGATGTGGGAATGACAGCGCAAATTGACGCGCATTCGGGGGCGTTATCTCGGGGGGATAAACGACGCCTTGAACTGGCCATGTGTCTCATACAGCATCCACGTTTGTTGTTGCTTGATGAACCTACTGCGGGCATGTCACGCCATGATACGAACACCACGATTGAGTTGCTTAAGAAAATTAAGGAACGCGGCATGACTAAGGTGATCATTGAGCATGATATGCATGTGGTGTTTTCCTTAGCCGACAAAATTTCTGTGTTGGCGCAGGGGCGTATTATTGCCGAGGGAACGCCTGATGAGGTGCGTAATGACCCACGGGTACAAGAGGCCTATCTTGGGGGAGCAACGGAATGAGTGACCATGAAACAAGTGACGCGCAACAGGATGCAGATTCTGGATTTTTGCGGGTCAATGATATTCATGCCTATTACGGAGAGAGCTATATCGTTCAGGGGGTGTCCTTTGAACTAGGCAAGGGGGAAATTCTTGCTTTGCTTGGCCGCAATGGCGCCGGGAAAACCAGCACTTTGCGCACGATTGCACGTACCGATGACCCAAGTTTGCAGCAGGGAAATATTTGGTTTGATGGGCAACGAATAGGAAACTTTCGAGCCCATGAGGCGGCACTGGCGGGCATCCAACTGGTGCCCGAAGATCGCCGAATTATTTCAGGTCTAACCGTTGAAGAGAATTTGCAACTGGCGCAGGTGGCACCGGGCTTGGGTTGGGAGCTTGAACGAATTTATGGTCATTTCCCGCGTTTGGCTGAGCGCCGGACACAGGACGGGATAACCCTGTCGGGCGGCGAGCAGCAAATGTTGGCTATTGCCCGTGCCTTGGCTAGGGATGTGAAGTTACTTTTGCTTGATGAGCCCTATGAGGGTCTGGCCCCGGTTATTGTCCAGGAAATCGAAAAAATACTGATTGAGATCAAGGAACTTGGTATCACGACGATTATTGTCGAACAGAATGCAGTCGCGGCATTAAAACTCGCTGACAGGGCTGTTATTTTGGATACGGGGTTGGTGGCTTTTCAAGGTACTGCTCAAGAAGTTCTTGATAATGAAAAATTGCGCCATGAGTATTTGGCGATCTAGCCAACGCCCCAAATTTAATTGACGGGCATTGAGTTGTGCCACTAAATTGCGCATTCAGGTAAAGTAAAAACGAATCTCACAAAAAAATTGTAGAAATTTGTAGAATTTTGCAGAAATATCGCAAGAACCTCTCAAAAACCCCATAGAATGGAATTGGCAATGGAACAGAAACTTTATAATCCGCCAGCAAATATTGTTGAAAACACCCATGTAACAGCGGCGCAGTACGAAGAAATGTATGCGCGTTCCATATCTGACCCCGATGGGTTTTGG
>JAJRRG010000217.1 GCA_024279675.1 Alphaproteobacteria bacterium | reverse complement strand
TAAAAAAGGCATTGAGCATAATGTGGTGAATAATGGCAAAATGCCCATGATCTTTGTTGAAGTTGAACTGAAATAGGAGCGGCCATTATGGCAAAACCCACATCAAAACCCGGCGCAAATCTAAAAATCAATGGCACCCGTCTATGGGACAGCTTGATGGATATGGCAAAAATTGGCCCAGGCATTGCCGGAGGCAATAATCGCCAAACCTTGACGGACGAGGATGGCGTGGGTCGCAAACTATTTCAAAAATGGTGTGAAGATGCAGGCATGAGCATGGGCGTCGATACGATGGGCAATATGTTCATGCGCCGCGAGGGGGAAGATCCTTCTTTGTTGCCGGTCTATGTGGGTTCCCATTTGGATACCCAGCCCACCGGAGGTAAATATGACGGCGTGCTGGGCGTGCTGGCCGGCCTTGAATTGGTGCGCACGTTGAACGACCTGAATATTAAAACCAAACACCCTATTGTGGTCACCAACTGGACCAATGAGGAGGGAACGCGTTTCGCTCCAGCTATGCTCGCCTCGGGCGTGTTTGCTGATATGCATACGCAAGAATGGGCCTATGACCGCGAAGATGCAGAAGGTCTAAAATTCGGCGACGAACTGGCTCGTATCGGCTGGAAAGGCGACGAAAAAGTTGGGGCACGGAAAATGCACGCCATGTTTGAATTGCATATTGAGCAGGGGCCAATTCTTGAGGCTGAAGGCAAAGATATTGGCGTTGTCACCCACGGTCAGGGGCTAAGTTGGACGCAGGTGACGGTGACCGGTAAGGAAAGCCATACCGGCTCAACCCCCATGCCCATGCGCAAAAACGCAGGGCTTGGCATGGCCAAAATTTTGCAACTTGTTGACGATATTGCCTGGGCCCATAAGCCCGATGCGGTGGGTGCGGCCGGACATATTGATGTGTTCCCCAATTCACGCAACGTCATTCCCGGTAAAGTGGTGTTTACGGTGGATTTCCGTTCACCGAATCTGGCGACCATTCAGGACATGGAAAGCAAAATGAAAGCCGGCGCACAAAAAATCTGTGACGATATGGGCTTAGGGATTGAGTTTGAAAAAGTCGGCGGGTTCGATCCTGTTACCTTTAATGATAAATGCGTGACCGCCGCGCGCGACGCTGCGGAACGGCTTGGCTATTCCCATCGTAATCTGATTTCCGGCGCGGGGCACGATGCCTGCTGGATTAACAAGGTTGCACCAACAGCGATGATCATGTGCCCGTGCGTAGATGGCTTAAGTCACAACGAGGCGGAGGATATCTCCAAGGAGTGGGCTGTTGCCGGGGCCGAAGTGCTGATGCACGCGGTTGTTGAAACGGCGGAGATTGTGGAATGATCTTTCGGTTGGGATTGGTGGTATATTGGCTGGGCCTAATTCTCGGAGTTCTTATAACTTTTGCTGTTTTCTACGTAGTAAATTCTAGTCCGGGTCGAAATGATCTGTTTCTTATCGGTTTTGGTATGAGCACAGCTTTTGCCCTTTTTGGAGTTGGTTGGATTTTGAGGTTCGTACTGACAGGCATTTCAAGGATATTTCCGTGAGAGAGAGTGACTCTTCGAATTGGAGCAGGTTCCCGTCCCTGAGACGGGATCGAACAGCTGCGCTTCTTTTCGTATCTTTATTTTTTGCCAATCCCGCCATTGCCGCACCTGCGCCCGGGGCGGATTGGGATTGGAATTTAAGCGAACCCATTACAGCGCCCAAAGGGATTAAGGTGTTTGACACCGACCCCGACAGCGTGACCCGCGAACAGATCATGGCCCTCAATGCGGCCGGAGTTTACACCATCTGCTATATTTCCGTTGGCACCATGGAGGCCTATCGCGACGATGCAAATGTGTTTAAGGATCGCAGGGTTTTTCTGAATAATGTTGTGGGCAATCAATATGAGGAATGGCCGGACGAATACTTCCTTGACATCAACAATTCCGCATTGAGATATGTTATGCAGGCGCGAATTAACACGTGCGCTGTTAAAGGATTTCAGGCGATTGAACCGGACAATATGGATGTTTATACCAATGATTCAGGTTTTAACATAACCGCTGCAGATACGGTGCGCTATGTCACCCAATTAGCCGCAGATGCTCACGCGCAAGGGTTGGAAATTGGACAAAAAAACGTGCCAGAACGAACAAACGAACTGGTCGGTGTGTTGGATTTCGTCATAACTGAAGATTGTTTTAAGGATAATTGGTGCGATGAGGTTTTGCCCTATATCGCAGCAGGTAAGCCAGTCTTCAATGCCGAATATACAGACACAGGCGTGGATTTTATTGCGGCCTGTGCCTATGCGGGCGAGTATAAAATTTCAATGATCCTGAAAGATCGGGATCTGAATAGAGGGCGAGAAACCTGTCATTAAATAAACATGTGATTTCGGGAGGAAACGAGCATGAGCAAAGTAATTAAAGGTGGCACAATTGTTACCGCCGATCGCACTTATAAGGGCGATGTGAAAATTGAGGGCGGCAAAATTGTTGAGATTGGCGATAACCTGCCCACGAGTGGGTCTGGCGATACGGTTCTGGACGCAACCGGTTGTTATGTGATGCCCGGTGGCATCGACCCCCATACCCATCTGGAAATGCCGTTTATGGGCACCTATTCCACGGATGATTTTGAAAGCGGCACACGGGCGGCTCTTGCCGGTGGCACAACCATGGTGGTGGATTTTGCCCTGCCTTCTCCCAATCAGTCTTTGCTTGAAGCGCTTTCCATGTGGGACAATAAATCCACCCGCGCCAATTGTGACTATTCCTTCCACATGGCGATTACCTGGTGGGGCGAGCAGGTGTTTGACGAAATGGAGGAGATTACCAAACGCGGCATCAACACGTTCAAACATTTTCTGGCCTATAAGGGCGCATTGATGGTCAATGATGATGAACTTTATGCATCGTTCAAACGTTGCGCCGAGCTGGGGGTGACCCCGCTGGTGCATGCGGAAAACGGCGACGTGGTCGCTGAATTGTCCGCGCAATTGCTCGCTGAAGGTAACACTGGCCCCGAAGCCCATGCCTATTCACGTCCCCCCCAGGTGGAGGGCGAAGCCACCAACCGCGCCATCATGATCGCCGATATGGCCGGCGCGCCGCTGTATGTGGTGCATACTTCATGTGAAGATTCCCACGAGGCCATTCGCCGGGCGCGTATGCAGGGCAAACGGGTCTGGGGCGAGCCGTTGATCCAGCATTTAACCCTAGATGAAAGCGAATACTTTAACCAAGATTGGGACCATGCAGCACGCCGGGTTATGTCGCCACCGTTCCGTAACAAACAACATCAGGATAGCCTGTGGGCCGGGTTGCAATCGGGTTCATTGAGCGTGGTCGCCACCGACCATTGTGCATTTACCACTGAGCAAAAACGCTCCGGGGTGGGTGACTTCACCAAAATCCCCAATGGTACAGGTGGGCTAGAAGATCGCATGCCCATGTTGTGGACGCACGGGGTCAACACTGGGCGGCTGACGATGAATGAGTTTGTCGCTGTGACCTCCACTAACATTGCTAAAATCCTCAACACCTATCCCAAAAAGGGCGCGATTTTGGTTGGCGCTGATGCAGATATCGTGGTGTGGGATCCAAAACGCGAAAAAACCATCACTGCCGACACACAACAATCCGCCATTGACTACAATGTATTTGAGGGCAAGCATGTGGTCGGATTGCCACGGTTCACGCTCACTCGTGGGCAAGTTGCGGTGGTTGAAGGCGAAATTAAAACCCAAGAGGGCCACGGGGAATTTGTCGCCCGTGAACCAAATGGAACAACCAACAAGGCCCTTTCCAAATGGAAAGACCTTACCGCGCCAACCCCGGTGAAACGCACCGGCATTCCGGCAACCGGGGTCTAGATCAGAGGAAAAGTATGCATAATGCATAAATTTATTGAAAATAAACTCAAGTTGGCCTATATTAAGTCTATTCGCCCCTTGGTAGTACGTCTTTTCCCTAGCGATCATGGAAGAGGCCGATCCCTTGGGGCTTTTTGTTTGAGGGATTGTGTATGAAAGTTGCAATTCTGATTGATGGTGGGTTTTTGTTAAAACGGTTGCCGACAGTTCGTAGTGATGTGGATGTTAGGGATGCCGAATCAGTAAACCGGGCAATTGGGCAATTAGTTTATAATCATCTTGAACGCCTTCAAAAAGATTATGGTGGAGCGACACCATATGCGCTTCTGTATCGATGCTTTTATTACGATGCTACTCCCTATAAAAACAGAGGTCATTTGCCAATTTCAGGCAAATCGATTGACTATTCAAAAACTCCTGAAGCAGTTTTTCGCGAGGAGTTATTTAATCAGTTGCGAAAACGACCAAGTTTCGCAGTTCGACTCGGGAAAGTTGAACGTGAACGCTCTTGGGTATTAAAGTTAGAACCACAAAAAGAATTACTTGCAGGAACTAAACAGCCAAATGAATTGGTTGATGCAGATTTTGCAGCTGGTTTTCGTCAAAAGGCCGTAGATATGCGGCTTGGCTTGGATATCGCATCAATTACTCTAAAAAAACAAGCTGATACGTTGATTCTAATAACAGGGGATTCTGATTTTGTCCCAGCGGCGAAACTAGCGCGGCGTGAAGGTGTTCGAATTATCTTAGATCCACTTTGGCAATCAGTAAAACCTGAATTGTTTGAGCATATCGATGGACTATGGAGTGCTTTTAGCAAGCCCAATAGCAAAAAGAAGACAAACTTATGAACCCCGTAATTTCCGCCAAGAAACTGTCCCTGACCTTCCCCTCCAATGACGGGCCAGTGCATGCATTATCCGAAGTTGATCTGGACATCAACGCAGGTGAATTTGTGTCATTTATTGGCCCATCGGGCTGTGGGAAAACCACGTTTTTGCGCGTGGTGGCTGATTTGGAAACTCCGACCGGTGGCGAGGTCACCGTCAATGGAAAATCCCCCCATGAGGCACGGATGAACCGTGACTATGGTTATGTGTTTCAGGCGCCCGCCCTATTGCCCTGGCGCACAGTGGAACGCAATGTGGCCCTGCCGCTTGAAATCATTGGTATGGGAAAAAAGGAAAAAGCCGAACATATCAAGCGTACGCTTGAAATGGTCAATCTCACCGGGTTTGAAAAATCGTATCCATGGCAATTGTCAGGCGGTATGCAACAGCGCGCCTCCATTGCCCGGGCGCTGGCCTTTGATGCGGACCTGTTGTTGATGGATGAACCGTTTGGGGCGCTCGATGAGATTGTGCGTGACCATCTCAATGAACAATTGCTCAAGCTGTGGAATGACACTAAAAAAACCATCGCTTTTGTAACGCACTCCATTCCTGAAGCGGTGTATCTATCGACAAAAATTGTTGTTATGTCCCCGCGTCCTGGCCGGGTGATTGATGTGATACAAAGCACTCTGCCCGATGAGCGCCCGCTCGATATTCGCGAGAGTAAAGAGTTTTTTGACATTGCCCACAGGGTGCGCGAAGGCCTGCGCGCCGGTCATTCCTATGATGAGGAATAATTGATGTTTAGCGCAATTATGAAGTCAAAATTGATGCAGGGCAAAACCCTTCCGGTGCTGATCATTGTATCCCTCATACTGATCGTTTGGTATGTCATGGCGGTACGCCTGAATACCCCTTGGCAATTGGGGGTCTATGAGCGCTCAGATGTAACCGAGTGGACAACTTCTCAGTTTATCAATGATACCCTAAATCAGGATCGCCCGGTTCTGCCCTCGGTGCATCAGGTGGCCATAGAACTATGGAATACTACTGGTGCCAAATTTGGCTCTTGTTGGGGCAAGGCCTCTGACGAACAGAGCCTCGGCATCATCAGCAAAACATGGGAAACAATTGTCTGTGCCAGCACCTCACGCCGTTCATTGATTTATCATGCTTGGATTACCCTTTCAGCAACATTGCTCGGTTTCACTATTGGTTCGGTTCTGGGTATATCCTTGGCCATTGGCATTGTGCATTCACGCGCCATGGATAAATCCATGATGCCGTGGATTATCGCATCCCAGACCATTCCCATTCTGGCTATTGCGCCAATGATCATTGTGGTGCTTAACGCGGTGGGCGTGTCGGGCGTGCTGCCCAAGGCGCTGATTTCCACCTATCTGTCATTTTTTCCCATCGCGGTGGGGATGGTAAAAGGTTTCCGCTCGCCGGAAACTATTCAGCTGGACCTGATGTACACCTATGCTGCGTCAAAATCTCAGGTTTTCTGGAAACTGCGCTGGTTCTCGGCCATGCCCTATCTATTTACCTCCATGAAAATTGCCATTTCCATATCGCTGGTCGGGGCCATTGTAGGTGAATTACCCACCGGTGCCGTCGCCGGGTTGGGTGCGCGGCTCCTGTCAGGTTCCTATTATGGACAGACGGTACAAATTTGGTCAGCCCTGTTTATGGCGGCGGCTCTGGCGGCCATATTGGTTTCGTTGGTTGGAGTTGTTGAGCGCTTCGCCACCGCCAAAATGGGGGCAAGAGCATGAATATTTCATTCCTGATGGTGGCCTTGGTTTTTTGGCTTGGTGCATGGGCGCTCAATGAATATCTGGTGCGCTTGGAACCTGAGAACCAGACCGTAGCCCGGGGCATAGATTTATTTGTACCTATTTCCTTTGGCATTACACTATTGGTGATCTGGGAATTTGTGACCAAGGGGCTTAATGTTTCTCCCATTCTCCTGCCGCCCCCTTCAATGATTTGGGGCCGATTGTTGGTCTCAGGTTCAATCCTGTGGGCTGATTTCCAACAGACTTTTTTGAAGTCGGTGCTGGTTGGTTTTGTGGCGGGATGTAGCTCCGGGTTTTTGGTGGCTATAGCGGTCGATCGTTCTCCATTTCTAAAACGTGGGCTTTTACCCATCGGCAATTTTGTTTCAGCATTGCCCATCGTGGGTGTCGCTCCGATTATGGTCATGTGGTTTGGTTTTGATTATCAGAGCAAGGTTGCTGTTGTGGTGGTCATGACGTTTTTTCCCATGCTGGTGAACACGGTTTCAGGGCTGGCTGCTGCTAACGATATAGAAAAAGACTTGATGCGCACCTATGCGAGTTCCTATTGGCGAACATTGTTTGCACTTCGCCTGCCCGCCGCCGCGCCGTTTATATTTAATGCCCTAAAGATCAATTCAACACTGGCCCTGATCGGGGCAATTGTTGCTGAGTTTTTTGGCACCCCCATTGTGGGCATGGGCTTTAGAATTTCCACGGAGGTTGGACGCATGAACGTTGACCTCGTGTGGGCAGAAATAGCAGTGGCGGCCGTGGCCGGAACCTGCTTTTATGGGGTAATCGCGTTGATAGAACGCAAGGTTACTTTCTGGCACCCTTCTGTTCGAGGAGGACGAGGGTAGGCCTTATTTGACGTTAAAAAATTTAACAAGGGAGACTAAAATGAAGAAAATACTTTCTACACTTGCGATTGGCGCTTTTGCCTTTACCGCAACACCTGCCTTTAGTGCGGACGATGTTACATTACAGCTTAAATGGGTCACACAAGCCCAGTTCGCTGGCTATTATGTGGCCAAAGACATGGGCTTTTATGAAGCCGAAGGTCTAAACGTCACCATTAAACCCGGCGGCCCGGACATTGCACCTGTGCAAGTTTTGGTTGGCGGCGGCGCTGACGTGGTCATCGACTGGATGCCTTCGGCTTTGGCGGCCCGTGAAAAAGGTGTGCCATTGGTCAACATCGCTCAGCCTTTCAAGTCTTCGGGTATGATGCTGACCTGTCGTGCCGATAGCGGCATTACATCCCCGGCGGATTTCCCTGGGAACACACTTGGTGTGTGGTTCTTTGGCAATGAATATCCATTCCTGTCATGGATGAGCCAATTGGGCATTTCAACTGAAGGTGGTGCCGATGGCGTCGAAGTTCTAAAACAAGGCTTTAACGTTGATCCAATCCTGCAAAATCAAGCAGCTTGTGTTTCCACAATGACCTACAATGAATATTGGCAGATTATTGATGCGGGTCTTTCCGCTGACGATCTGGTGACATTCAAGTATGAAGACGAGGGTGTTGCAACCCTTGAAGATGGTCTTTATGTGCTTGAAGATCGTTTGGATGATGCGGCGTTTTCTGACGAAATGGTTCGTTTCGTTCGTGCGTCGATGAAGGGCTGGAAATGGGCTGAAGAAAACCCAGATGCAGCTGCTGACATCGTGCTTGAAAATGACGAAACCGGTGCACAGACTGAAATGCATCAGCGTCGTATGATGGGCGAAGTGGCTAAGTTGACCGCTGGATCCGATGGCACACTAGATGTTGCTGATTATGAGCGCACTGTTGCAACCCTTATGGGTGGCGGTTCTGACCCAGTGATCACCATGGAGCCAAGCGGCGCTTGGACACATGCGATCACAGATCTTGCTCTGGGCATGTAACTTGGGCAGGTATGCTCAAAACTTAATCAAGTATTTGAAGGCGAGGGCTTCGGTCCCCGCCTTTTTTGTTAGATTACCAGCTGAAATAGTACACCTGAGATAATCGCACCGCTTATGCCAAGTCCAATATATAGGGCAAACACTTGTGGCTTAACCAGTGACCACACCGCCGTCATCGCCGGGATTGAACTTACAGCCCCAGCCACCATAAATGACAGGGCGGCCCCAACGCTCATTCCCTGTTCCACCAAGCCCGCAACCAAGGGTGGGGCGATGAAGGAATTTAGATAGGCGGGCATGCCCACAAAAGCCGATATAATGATCGGCGTAACGCCCTCACCGCCCACCAGGCCAACGATAAGTGAAGCGGGGACATAGGTGATGAGCAGGGCTTCAAAAACATAGGCCAACGCGAGCCACTTGATCAGGAACAGGCCGTTTTGGATAAATTCGTGCCTGAAAACACCCCGCCGGTTTTTCTCAAGCCAAAATTGCCAAACCGGCTTGCCGTCAAACGGATCTGGCCCGCACCCGCACATTTGTTGCGTTGATTGGCGTAAAGGGTTTGCAAAAGCGTGATGCTTGATAATCATTTTGACGAGGAAGCCGCGAAAAATGCCCAATCCAATTGCGGCCAAGGTTTTGGCAATGGCAAAACTCCAACCCAGTGCGCCAGCGGTAATCAGCAATGATGCGGGATCAATCAAGGGAGATGACAGCCAAAACGCCATGACCGCGGATAAGGGAGCGCCAAGGGCTAAAAGCCCCGCGATAAATGGAATAACCTCACACGAGCAAAAGGGTGCCAATCCACCAAAAATAGCGGCGGTGAAGATCATGCGATACTCGCGGCCCTTGAAGATATTGGCGACCATGCTTTCCGCACCCACAGCCTTCAAATAGGCGATCAGCAGAATTGCCACAAGAATATAGGGAAGGGTCTGCAAAAATGCGGTTATCGCAATGCTCAAAACAGTGGGTAGGTTGGCGGTGTCAAAGATTGCTACGAATAGGGGCGCAAGGAACGTTATTGACCAGGGCGTCAATATAAACTTTTTTGCGTTTGTACCGATATTGGCATTATTCGAAGAAATTTCAGTCATCAACTCGCTCCTCATCAACGCAACATTCATCTAAAATATATGCGGCAAGTGCGTTTAGATGTTCATAGTTTGCGCGGCTGGTGATGGCGCGCCCTTGCTTTTCCTGAATGATGAGATTGGCGATCGCCAAATGCTTGAGGTGGTGGGCTAACGTTGAGGGAGGTATGTTGAGTTTGTGTTGTATTTCCCCCACCAATAAGCCACCGTCGCCAGCCTTAACCAGCGCTTGCAAAACATGCAGTCGTGCCTCGGCACCCATAGCAGAAAATCCAGCGCTCGCAGTTTGAAAATCCATATCAATTCCTATTATTCGATAAAACTGGTTTTATAGATATATAAAAGAATGTCAATACGAATGCAAACTCTTTGGGGGTGGTATTATTGGCGGGGCCTCTATTATTGTTATTGTAGGTTTGCTAGCGTTATTTAATGAAAAAATTTTTGAAAATTGTGGGCTGGGCATTGTTGGGATTGATTGTAATCGTCCTGGTACTGGGGTTGTTCAACAAAGATAAATTGGTGCGTCTTTACGCGGTGATTGGATTGTTTAAGCAGGAGCAGATCGTCAATAATTTCTCATCGATGAATGAGAAGTTTCTGACAAGAGATTTGCTTAGCACCAGCGACGTAATTGTCCCCTGGGAAGAAAATTTAGGCACCTTGCCAACGGAGTTTAATTTGTATGGGGAAATGGTTTCGGTTCAGGAATTTTTGGCTCAAACGCAAACCACTTCCCTGATGATTGTGGCCAACAATAAGATATTCTTTGAAGATTATTATTTGGGAACTGAGCCCGATGATCGCCGGATTTCCTGGTCAGTGGCCAAATCCTTCCTTTCAGCCATGTTTGGCATTGCGGTGGGCGAAGGAAAAATTGAGAGTATCGATGATCCTGTTACCAAATATGTGCCATCTTTGGTGGGCTCGGCCTATGATGGGGTGCCCATTCGCCACGTCTTGAACATGGCCTCAGGGGTTGAGTTTGATGAGGATTATTTAGACTTTAATTCAGACATCAACAAGATGGGCCGTGTGTTGGCGCTCGGGAACTCAATGGATGAGTTTGCCGCAAACATTGAAGGCACCATCGCGCCGAGTGGAACCCGCCATCAGTACGTATCGATTGATACCCATGTGTTGGCCATGGTACTTCGCGCGTCCACCGGAAAATCCTGGCATGAATTGTTTGTGGAAAAGCTGTGGGCGCAGATAAATCCAAGCTATGATGCCTATTACATAACGGACGGGTTTGGTGTTGCCTTCGCCCTTGGGGGCCTAAACGTTACAACCCGTGATTATGCCCGTTTTGGTCTGTTGTTTGCCAATGGGGGCAAATGGCAGGGCGAACAAATTATTCCCGCCGATTGGGTGGCCGCCTCCACTGTATCCAGCGCACCTTCCCCTGCCAATGAGGGCGCGCGATTTGGTTATGGCTATCAATGGTGGATACCCACGGGTTCAACAACTGAGTTTTTCGCCGTGGGAATTTATGGACAATATATTTATGTCAATACTGCCGCCGATGTGGTGATTGTTAAAACCTCCGCCCACCGAGGGTTCCGGGAGGCGGGGCAATCGGGAAACGGTTTCAAGCATGAAACTATTGAGTTGTTCCGCGCTTTGGCCGCCCATGCGGGTGCCAATACAACCATTGCAGGAAATGAGTGAGTTAAATCTATGACACGATTTTCGTTTCCATCGCTCGTCCGGCACGCCTTTGGGGGCGATAAGGGGTGGGATCAGCAATGGGCAAAGCCAGAGCCCAAAGCTTCCTATGATGTGATTATCATTGGCGCAGGGGGTCATGGTTTGGCGGCGGCCTACTATTTGGCCAAAGAACACAATATCACAAATGTGGCCGTGCTGGAAAAAGGATGGCTTGGGGGCGGTAATACGGCTCGGAACACCACCGTCATTCGCTCCAATTACCTTTATGACGAGAGTGCAAATCTCTACAATCATGCCCTTTGCCTGTGGGAAGGATTGTCCCAAGAACTCAACTATAATTTGATGTTTTCCCAGCGCGGGGTGATGATGCTGGCCCATTCCGAGCACGAGGTGCAATTATATAAGCGCCATGTCCATGCCAATCGGTTGAACGGGGTAGACAATGAATGGCTCAATGTTGAACAAGCTAAGGATTTTTGTCCCCCCCTCAATATTTCCCCCGATGTTCGATATCCTGTGATGGGCGCTGCCTTACAACGACGGGGTGGAACCGCGCGCCATGACGGTGTCGCGTGGGGATATGCCCGTGGCGCTTCAACACGCGGCGTCCATATAATTGAAAACTGCGAAGTCTTGGGGATAAACCGCCATGCCGACGGGTCGGTATCAGGGGTTGAAACAAGCCGCGGCACCATTGGTGCCAGCAAAATAGCCATATCCGCCGCCGCCCATTCCTCTCAATTGATGAACATGGCGGGGCTTGATGTGCCTTTAGAATGTTTCACCTTGCAGGCATTGGTTTCTGAGCCTGTGGCCCCTGTGTTTCCATGTGTGATCGCCTCAAATACGGTGCATGCCTATATCTCCCAGTCGGACAAGGGTGAGTTGGTCATCGGCGCGGGCACTGAGCAATATGTGTCCTACGCCCAGCGCGGCCCCCTGCATACGGTGGAACACACCTTAGCCGCTATTTGTGAAATGTTTCCAATGTTCACTCGAATGAAGATGCTCAGAAATTGGGGGGGCTGTGTTGATGTGACCCCGGATCGGTCGCCGATTTTGGGAAAAACACCTATTCAGGGTCTCTACCTCAATGCCGGGTGGGGAACGGGGGGGTTCAAAGCAACACCGGGGGCCGGGCATTTGCTGGCCCATACAATTGCCAAGGACGCCCCCCATGAAATCAATGCACCGTTTTCCCTCAGCCGTTTTCAAACAGGTCGGCTGATTGACGAAGCCGCCGCCGCCGCCGTGGCCCATTAAACCGATAGGGAGAATAAAAAGATGTTATTGATTGATTGCCCCTATTGTGAACAGGAGCGCGCTGAAATTGAGTTTACCTGCTCCGGGGAAGCTCACATGCAAAAGCCACAAAACGCCGACGATGCGCAATGGGAAAAATTCTTGTTCCTTAGAGCCAATACCAAGGGCGTGCATTATGAGCGATGGTATCATGTGCATGGGTGTGGACGATATTTTAACGCGGCGCGGGACACGATTTCTGACAAGTTTTTGCTGACCTATAAGGCGGGCTTGCCAAAACCTGAGCTACCCAATGAATGAGTTTCGAACAAATATCGGTGGCCGTATTGCCCGCGATAAGCCTCTTCAATTTTCCTTTAATGGTCAATCCTATATCGGATATGAGGGCGACACTCTGGCGTCGGCATTATTGGCCAACGGTGTGCATTTTGTTGCGCGTTCTTACAAATACCATCGGCCCCGGGGCATCATGTCATCAGGGAATGAAGAAGCCTCAGCTCTGGTCAATGTAACACGTGGCAAGGGGCGCGATGACGCCAACACACGGGCAACCAATTTGCATTTATATGAGGGACTAAACGCCCAGAGTCAGCATTGTTGGCCCTCCTTGGATTGGGATATTGGTGAGGTGACCCGTTTGGCTGGCCCCGTATTTGCAGCCGGATTTTACTATAAGACATTCATGTGGCCCAAGTCATTTTGGGAAAAGATATATGAGCCGATCATCCGCAAAAGCGCAGGACTTGGCTCTGCGCCAACTTTGCCGGATCCCGATACATATACCGCCCGGTATGCCCATTGTGATATATTGGTAGTGGGGGCTGGCCCGGCGGGAATTGTCGCCGCCCTTAATGCGTCAAAGGATGGCGTACGGGTCATTTTGTGCGACGAAAAAGATGAATTCGGCGGGGACTTGCTGAGCACGCCTAAGGTAATAATTGGCGGGTTGGATGCTTGGGACTGGCTTGAAAAATCCATTGCAGTATTGAAGTCGCGCCCCAACGTCACCCTGCTCCCCCGCACCACGGGCTTTGGCTATTATGAGCAAAATATGTTGGGGCTGGCTGAGCGCTTAACGGATCATCTTGCGGACTTACCCGTTGGCATGCCCCGCGAGAGATTGCACAAGGTACGGGCAAAAAAAGTAATACTAGCCACGGGCGCTATTGAACGTCCCTTGGTATTTCCCGGCAATGATCGCCCCGGCATAATGCTGGCCAGTGCGGCAAGAACCTATCTTAACCGCTATGGGGTTAAAGTGGGCCAACGGGTACTCGCGGTCACAAGTCATGATGCCGCCTATCAAAGTGCCTTTGATCTGGCTGAGGCCGGTTGCGAAGTGCCCGCAATAATTGATGTGCGTGCGCACATAGATCAGGCGTTGCTCGATCTCGCAAAGGCCCTAAATATCGAGGTGTTGTCCGCCCATACAATCGTAAAAACCTCCGGGCATAAGCGTGTCAAATCTGTCCATGTAGCGTCAATTGAGGGGAAAGCAAATACACGCGTTATCCCCTGTGATGCCTTGCTCATGTCGGGGGGCTTCACGCCGTCCGTTCACTTGTTTTCTCAAAGTCGGGGCAAGCTGAAATGGGATGAAAAGATCGGCGCGGCGGTGCCGGACGTCTATGTGCAAAATTGCATAAGTGTTGGTGCGGCGAACGGCGAGTTTTCTTTGCATGACGTGTTAAATCACACGGCCCCTGATCAAAATGTTCTTGAGATTGATGTGCAAAATGATTGCCCCCTTGGAAGTGGGCAGAACATTTCTCAATTGCCTTTGGCACAAAAAGCAAAGAAACACGGGGGCGCCTTTGTTGATTTTCAGCATGATGTGGTGGCAAAGGATATTGGCTTGGCGGTGCGCGAGGGGTTCCACTCCATCGAACATATAAAACGCTATACGACCACGGGCATGGCAACCGATCAGGGGAAAACCTCAAATATAAACGGGGTTAACATTGCCGCCGATGCGCTCAATAGGCCCGTGGCAGACATGGGACTAACCACGTTTCGTCCCCCCTATACCCCGACGACTTTTGGAACATTGGCCGGGCATTCACGTGGCAAGTTTTTTGATATTACCCGCAAGTCGCCAACCGATGATTGGGCATCAGATTATGGGGCTGTGTTTGAACCGGTGGGCCTGTGGCGGCGCGCCAGCTATTTCCCCCGCGCTAATGAAACAAAACACCAAGCGATTGCACGCGAATGTAAAGCAACACGGGCCTCAATCGGTATTTCGGATGCCTCAACCCTTGGTAAAATTGAAGTGGTTGGACCTGATGCGGCAGAGTTTTTGAACAGGTTCTATACCAATCCAATGCTTAAACTTCCGGTCGGTCGGTGTCGCTATGTACTGGCGCTTAAGGAGGATGGGTTTATCTATGATGACGGGGTGATCGCCCGGCTAAGTGAGACCCGTTTCCATGTGACCACAACCACGGGCGGCGCGGCGCGGGTCTTTGCCAATATGCAGGACTATTTGCAAACAGAATGGCCCGAGTTAAAAGTTTGGCTTACTTCGATTTCTGAGCAGTGGGCGGTGATTGCCTTAAATGGCCCCAATGTTAGAAACCTTATTGCGCCTTTTGTTAAAGATATTGATCTGGACAAAGACAATTTCCCGCATATGTCTATTCGCGAGGGCACAATCTTTGACATACCGACCCGTCTGTTCCGTGTGAGTTTTACCGGTGAGTTGGGTTATGAAGTAAACATACCCGCAGCCAATGCCCTTGAGGTGTGGAAGCGTCTTATGGAAGCGGGTGAGCAATATGACATCACCCCCTATGGCGTTGAGGCCTTGCACTATATGCGGGCTGAAAAGGGCTATATCATCGTGGGTAAGGACAGCGATGGTACCCAGACCCCAGAGGATATGGGTATGGAATGGGCCATAGGTAAGAAAAAGCCCGATTTCATTGGCAAACGTTCCTTGACGCGCCCCGATATGCTCCTGCCTGACCGTCCTCAATTTGTAGGACTGATGGCACATGATCCACAAGTGGTTTTAGAGGAAGGCGCGCAAATTGTTGGGGAGCAGAAGGGTCAAACTTTCCCCAAGATGATTGGACACATAACCTCATCCTATATGAGTGCGCCCCTGGGACATTCAATCGCTTTTGGTATGGTTGCCGGGGGGCTTGGCCGGATTGGGGACGATGTTTTTATTCCCATGCCTGATATGACCCATAGGGTAAAAATTGTTGACCCTGTTTTTTACGATCCCGAAGGGAAACGGCTCAATGACTAATTCTCCGAATAATTTATTGCATTCTCCCCTTGATGGCAAAAATTATACCTCGGCGTCAGGGCTTTGCCTTTCTGTCCTTGAGAATGGTGCGCGACTAATCCTGCAATTGGCGATCACAGACCTAGGCCATGCAAGTTCGGTATTTGGCATAGAATTACCTGCAACAATTGGGGGGATTGCTAAAGGTGATTTAAGATCTGCCCTGTGTGTTGGCCCGGAGGAATGGGTGCTATTTGCCCCGTTGGATCAGGTGCAAGCGATCATCGGGGACTTTGCGACGCTGGAAAACCAGACCCCCCATTCACTCGTTGATATAAGTCATCGTCAGGTCGAATTTTTGGTGTCTGGCCCCGGCGCTGCGGATTTAATTAATGCCGGTTGTCCTTTGGATTTACAATCCATGTCGGTTGGTAAGGGTACGCGCACGGTTTTTGACAAGGCGCAAATTACCTTGCTCAAAACAGGCGAAGATCAATACCGCCTGGATGTTGCCCGTTCCTTCGCCCCCTTTGTTTGGGAGCTCCTTGAGACGGTCGCTAAGCAAACTGAGGCAGAGATTTTGTTCAGCTCAATATCCTAGAGCTGAACAAATATGCACTAAAACAATCCCACGGTTTCTCCGTTAGCATCAATGCCGATTTTTTCAGCCGCCGGATGTCGCGGAAGGCCGGGCATGGTCATGATGTCGCCGCAGATGGCAACGATGAACCCGGCACCGGCGGCAAGTCGTACCTCACGAACCGGAACAATGTGGTTTTTCGGCGCGCCCTTGGCGCTTGGGTCCGTAGAAAAGCTATATTGTGTTTTGGCCATGCAGACCGGAAGATTTCCATATCCCTGTTCTTGAAAAGTCTTGAATTGGGTTAGAACTTTCTTGTCGCAAACGATATCATCGGCCCCATAAATAGTGCGCGCCACATGGCGCACCTTTTCGACCAACGCCAGATCATCCCCATAAAGAGGGGAAAATTCAGAACGGTCCGCTTCAATAGTTTCAACAATATCCTGAGCCAAAGAAAGAGCACCTTTGCCCCCATCCGCCCAGTGGGTACAGGCGTGGGCGTTGACATTGCGGGCTGAACAATATTTCTCAACCGCTTGAATTTCTTCATCCGTATCGTTGGAATATTTGTTAATTCCAACAATGACAGGCACACCAAATTTCTCCAGATTAGAAATATGCTGTCCCAGATTTTCAAGACCCTTGTCCAAAGCATCCATATTGACCTCGCCAAGGGATTTCCCGTCCGCACCGCCCTGAAATTTAAGCGCCTTAATGGTGGCAACCAGCACGGTTGCGCTTGGGGTTAACTCCCCGATGCGGCATTTTATATCAAAGAACTTTTCAGCCCCTAAATCTGCGCCAAACCCGGCTTCAGTCACCACATAGTCAGCCAGTTTCAGTGCGGTTTTAGTCGCCACAAGGGAATTGCATCCGTGGGCAATGTTGGCAAATGGCCCCCCGTGCACAAAGGCGGGGGTATGTTCCATGGATTGCACCAGATTCGGTTTGATGGCATCGCGCAACAGCACAGCCATGGCCCCGGCGGCATTGAGTTGACCGGCAGTAATGTTGTTGCGGTCCTTGTCCTGCCCGACAACGATTTTTTCTATCCGGTTTTCCAAATCCTTGAGGTTTGTCGCAAGACAAAGGATCGCCATAATTTCTGAGGCCACACTGATGTCGTATCCCGATTGACGGGGGAATCCATTGGCCACCCCCCCAAGGGAGGTCACGATATCGCGCAGAGCACGATCATTCATATCCACAACCCGGCGCCAGGAAATTCGGCGCGCATCAAGGTTAAGTCCATTGCCCCAGTAAATGTGATTATCAATCATGGCGCTGAGCAGATTGTGGGCTGCACTGATGGCATGGAAATCCCCGGTGAAATGCAGGTTGATCTCTTCCATCGGGATAATTTGGGCAAAGCCGCCCCCCGCAGCTCCCCCCTTCATGCCAAAACAGGGGCCAAGCGAGGGCTCTCGCAAGCAAATAGCAACATTCTTCCCCAGCGCATTAAGAGCATCCCCCAGACCAACGCTGGTGGTCGTTTTGCCTTCCCCCGCCGGTGTTGGACTAATGGCTGTCACCAATATTAGTTTACCGTTGGCACGATTGCTCAGACTATCAATAAATTGCGCACTAATTTTGGCTTTGCTATGCCCATAGGGCTCCAGCGCATCTGCGGGGATACCAAGCTTATTAGCAATTTCAACTATGGGTTTCCAGTTGCAGCGCGGGCAATTTCAATATCTGATTTCATGCGTACTTTCTCCTGAATTTTTATAATTTGTGCCAGAGAAACCCCATGGCGGCAAACGAAAACTGTAAAATTCTTTTCACAAATTTGTTTGAGGTCTAAAATTTTCCATTGATACGAAAACTGGCCCTGATGGAATAGTTATTGGCAAAACCGGGGAGGGGCGGAAAGACGCTTGGCGTGCTTGGCGCAAACTGAACCGTGCCAAATTCCCACGAGGCGCTTCCCTCAACCCCAAATTCTAAGGATAGGTTGTCGTTTAGTTTGGTCTGGTGAACAAAACCCATGTCGATGCGTGGGCCAAATAGCTTGTAGACAATATGTGGAGAACTGCCCAGATCTGTCCTGAGATGGTGGGTGTCTTTTACTTCGCTCCAGCTTGGTCCTAGGGCAATTTCTATCCCCAAACGATTGGAGGCATCAATAACGTGAGTGGCTTCGACCCCCCCTGTTACGGAGAGGGACTTAATATTATGGGTCAGCACAGGTGTAGTGGATGCAATGTTGGGGACGGCAATGCAGACTTCCCCGCAGGTCAGGCCCGTTGAGACCAATGTTATCATAGAGGCATCTAGCTTTGCTGTGCCTGCAATTTCCCATCCCGCGCCAAACGGAACGTCTAAATTTCGTGATTTTGCGTTGAGCTGAATGCCATACTGTATGGCGGGTTGGACGATACTAAATGTCTGATGGAGCAACGTTTGGCCAACAAAAAAATCATCGTCCCTAAGACTGGATGAAAGGGAATGCCCAAGGGAAAATCCAGCGGTAAATGTGTCGCCAAAATCATTGGTGAGGCTTGCCGAGAATGTCTGCGTTCCAAAAATAATCGGTCCAAATGAAAGTACGCTGGTGGGATTACCCAGAAGCGAATTGATGGAACTTGAATCATGGCCAAAACTGACCCAGCGGGCATTAACAATGCTTGTGGAGGAAAAGCGTATGCCGGATAATTCCTGAGCAGAAACAGACCCTGTGCCTACAAGGGATAGTCCGGCAATAAGAGCCAGCAAATTTGCCCAAAACCTGAGGAAAAACCCAGAGGGTTGGCCCATATGCTTACAACTTAGCCCGAAGGGAAATGCCAATGTCATGGCTTTGATAATCATAGAATATATTATCAGAGAATTGGCGCTGATAGGTATAGGTCAGAGTTGGCATGAGGGGGCCAAACACAATGTCCTTGTGGCTAAGTTCCACCGTACCCCTTAGATAAGTATCGGTTTGATTAGGCCCTGCAGAAAGCGGTGGTGGTTTATTATGAAAACGACGCCCAACGGTGCCCTCAACGCCGATCAACAGGCCCGCATCCATGAGATGGTCTACCCGCGCACTTAAGGAAGCATCAAGACGGGTATTGGCATTATTATCTGCAATGTCGGCGAGCAGTGTTGCTTTACTCGTCAGGCGTGTATTGGCGTCAAATGTGTGCGACCACGCAAGAACTGTGTCAGAACTCCATCCGTTCAGATAAGTAGCGTTGATATAATCATCGCGCGCTACTGAGGTTTGCAAGGTCACCCGATTGCTTGCGTCAAAAGTGTGGGAGACCACCCCGCGCACCCCGACATGGGTTGCGGTGTGGGAAAGTTGCGAAAACTCAAATGTTGCATACGGGGTGAGCGTTGCTTGCGTGTTATCCATGGGCGTAAAGCTAACGGGAATTTCAAGGAATAGCCGCGGGCTGATCAGTTGGGTCACGCTTGAATAGTTGAGTTCGGCGCGCACAACCCCGGCAACAAACACCCCATTGTTAGCAAAGAAGTTTTTGGTGAGAGACACGCCCGCTTGTGCGTTGATGCCCATTTGTGCCTGAGAGGCCTTCGTCAGAACAAACCCGTTCAGCGTGGTGGCTGTGGTTTGTCGATTGGCGTTGCTTGAGGGGGTAATCGAGCCGTAAAACGAGATGCCAATGCCATCCCCAGCCTGATCGCTGGCAAGCATTTGACGCACCAAATCCCGCTGTGGCCCGGCGGGAAGAATGGCAATTATGGCCGACAGATCAGCAACCGCCCCATTGTTATCTCCCACCCGCTTATGGCAGATGTAACTAAGCTCATAGGTGGGGACAAAATAGGGTTTTGCCCGCGCCATCAAGGTAAGAAGGGGCAGGGCAATATCGCAATTGCCTTTGCTTACAGTTTCAGAAACCGCCACATAAAGAGAGAAAAACTCAGAACCCGGCTCCGCCGCATCAAGTTCCCTGGCAATAGGTTGAGCTCTTGCCCAGTTGCCCTCAACTACGGCCGCAGACAGCTCAGCATAGGAATTGGCCAAACCAGATTGTATGCTGGTGAAAGTCAGCAACAAAACCACAATGATGGTACGCAAATAATTCATACAAAATTCTTTTCAGGCAATTTTATCAGAAAAACCACCCCGGCATTCAAAGTCAACCAAGAGCCGGGATAGTATGGTGCGTGGATTACAAATGTGGCCTTTCGCCAGCTTGTAAAGATAGATTCTTGTATTAGTTCTTGTTGCCAATAATGTAGCCAGAACCACCCTGCCCAGCAGCTGTTCCGCTTACTGTGCCGACAATTTCCTCGGCGTTGGGGCCATAAAATGCACCAATAATCTCGCCGTTCATGCCACTGGGCGCAGTTGCTGCGGCGGTGACTGTGCCACTAAATCTATTGCCCGAAAGTCCAGCGTTTACATTGGTTTGACTGTGCCCTGAACCCAATGTTCCCGTCATAGTGTCCGTATTGAAATTGACGCTGACTGTAAAATCATCGGAGCTTTCAGCAGTGCCAACCAAAAGAACATAATAGCCACTATAGGAAACAATCTGCGGGGGTAATTGTCCTTCAGGTGTCTCAAGACCTGTCGCAATCATTGATACGCTATCATAGGAAGTCAAATTGCCGGTACCATCAAGGGTCGCGTTTTTTAGGAAATAAGTCAGCGAAGAATAATCACCGTTGAGAACCCCGGCACGATCCCCGTTGCCGGTGGCACCAAAAGCATAGGCCGTATAGTTGCGCCCATTTATAGCGCCGGTTACAGGGGCCGCATTGGTAAACATGGTATAGGTTTGTCCATCCACCTTGATTTCCACGGTTGCATGATTGGCCGCAAGTTTAACTGTCCCAAGCTTGTAATTGCCAACCGCGTTGGCTGCAGAAATGGGTGTGGTGGTCCCGACCGCAACACCCGCAACGCCGGAACCTGCAATTTGGGCCGCGGTGACACTGGCATAGGTGCCATCCGCGAGTGTTTGAGTATAAAGAGACATGGCAAGCTCCCCTTGGGAAACCGTGCCGTCGCCATTAATGTCACTGTTAGCAAACAGATTGGGGATAATGGAAGAACAACCCGACAGAACAAGAGTTGTACTAAGGGCGATAATTGATGTTTTGAGAGTATTGCTCATGGAAATTTTCCTTATTGTAATGTTGAATTAGTTTTTGTTGCCAATGAAATATCCGGCGGCACCTTGCCCTGCAGAGGTCCCCTGAACAGCGCCGGCAATTTCTTCAGCATTGGGGCCGTAAAATGCGCCAATCACATTTCCATCCACAGCGTTTGCACCCAGCGCGCTCATTGTACCGGCGAAGTGATTGCCTTCAATATGAGCGAAATAGGTCGCACGATCAGCCCCGGTTCCAACCCCACCGTTTACGATGCCAGCGGCAAAATCCGCAGTTGCTGTAAAACTCAGTTCCTTTTGAGATGTGCCAACCAGAAGGTAGTAGATCCCGCCATAGGTGGCTGATTGTGTGGGCATTTGACTGTCTGGCGTTTCCAGGCCATTGGGAATAAACGCAAAGCTGTCATAGGATTGTAAAACGCCGCCGCCTGAATAAAGCACGTTATTGAAGAAGTATGTAAGTGAGGCATATTGCCCATTCAGAGAACCCGCTCTATTGCCTGCGGCGCCAGGGTCGCCAAATGTATGCAGGGTGTAGTTTTGCCCGTTTATTACTTTATTTGAGGCGGCAAGGGCTCTGGGGACAACATGGGTTTGCCCATCAACCTGAATAGTGATTGCTGCTTGATTGGCGGCCATCGTGACGGTTGCATTTTTGAACGAACCTGAGGCGCTGGTTGATGTGATGGGGGTGCTTGATCCCACCGCGTAGCTTGCAATGCCTGATATTTGTGCTGCGGAACCGGTTGCAGGACCAGAGCCGGCTAGGGTTTGGGTATAGGCGGCAAGACTTGCTTCCCCCTGAGAAATAACTCCGTCACCGTCGATGTCATTGGTTACAAGATCAAATAAAGAGGAACATCCCGAAAGTGCCAGTGTGCTAAAAAGGAGAATAAATGAAGTTTTAACGATATTGTTCATGGGGTAAGCCTTAATCTTTTGTAAATAAAATATTAGTTTTTGTTGCCAATAATATAGCCAGCGGCAGCTTCAGTACCGACAGTTCCAGATGTTGTGCCAACAATTTCCTCGGCATTGGGGCCATAGAATGCGCCAAAGACTTCGCCGTTTATACCACGGGCACCAATCGCGGTTAGAGTGCCGGCAAAACGGTTTCCGTTCACTGAGCCAGTAATTGCTGAACTATGCACCCCAGTACCGGCGCTACCTGCCATCGTGCCGGAGCCGAAATCTATCGTCGTGGCAAATACATCTTCATGCTGATCAACCCCGGAAAGTGTGTATTGCAAACCCGAATATGCAACGACCTGATTGGGCAGTTGATCGTTGGGGGTTTCAAGCCCTGTAGCAAGGAAAATAAAGCCATCATGGGAATCTATGTCGATGCTAATGGCCGGGTGGGCTGTAGTAATCGTCGTATTAAGGGAATAGGTTGCGTTCTTGAAGAAGCTGGCAATGGAGGAATATTGCCCTACAGTTGTGCCCGCAAGATCTCCGGTGCCAGTAACACTGCCCCATTGCGTCGCGTTCCCATAAAATGGATTAACAGCATAAGTTTGGCCGTTTATTTGGCGCGTTGTATTGAAATTTCCATTGGCAATATTGAAGGTTTTTCCGTCAATCGTAATGTCCATGGAGGAATTATCCGCAGCGACTTTAATGGTTGCATTTTTGAATGCATTCAGCGCGCCAACACTGGCAATGGGCGTGAGGGAACCAACACCTGCCCCTGAAATCCCGCCAGCAGCCGCCATCGCCGCCGCCGCTGAACTCGGGCCAGAACCTGCCAAAGTCTGGGTATAAGCGGCCATGACTTGTTCACCTTGGGAGATTGAACCATCACCATTGATATCAGCGCTCGCCGGGGTGCCAAATAAATTGGGGAGCGAACAGCCTGAAAGGACAAGAGTGGCACCAAGGGCGACCAAAGAGGATTTAAGTATTTTATTCATGGATAAGTCCCCGAACTTTTCTGTAAGGATTAACAGTAAAACTGACATCAAAAAATATTTCAGCTCTCAACTTAGCAAGGATTTTACAGCGGGCAAAGAAAAACTTAATAAATTGTTAACGGGCTCAGATAGGTAAGCAATGGGCCATTTGGTCACGGGAGCTATTGTATTTAGGCATATGCCAAAAGGTTTGTTTTTATAGGGGTATGGTTTAGCGTGATGAGGCCAATGACCCAAATCGGCATAACAAGAACAACAAAAAGGGCGCTGCAATGAATTCTTTTCTCTATTTTGCCTATGGCTCAAATATGCTCACAGAGCGCCTGCAGGCACGGTGCCCGTCCGCGGCCCCCATTGGCATTGCCTATGCCCCCGACCATGCGCTCAATTTCACCAAAACCGGCAAGGACTTTTCAGGAAAGGCCACCCTTTTTCCGCAGTCAGGCGCACACCAATATGGCGTATTATTCAAAATCAATCGGGATGAATTGAGCGCGCTCGACATGGCTGAAGGCGCTGGCTACCGACGAGACGACGATTTCTGTGTCATCCGCCATGAAGACGACGCCAAAATACCCGTTACGACATATTTAGGCACTGACCTAGCGCAGGGCCTAACACCCTTTGACTGGTATTTGAACCTGATCATCGCTGGCGCAAGGCAGCATAAATTGTCGGACGAACAAATATCATCATTGCAGCGGACACCATATATTGTTGATACCAAAGCCAATCGCAAAGGGCGCTGCGATGCGCTGGCCGCTTTGAAAAAAGCCGGGCCAACCGCAAGCAGATTTATTTAGGTTTTACCATGCTTCCAAAAACCTTGTAGGCGTGCCACACACGCATGATGGCCGTGTAAAAAGTCGCCACAGCAAACATATAGGCCAGCAGCATAAACAGGTTGGGCCAAATGCAAATTGCGATCAAAAATGCAATGGTTTCAGTGCCTTCAAGCAAGCCATCCGCATAAAACAGATTTTTTTCGCCCTTGGATTTGGAGGTTAGTCTGTTGCGCTCGGCCAATATAGCATAGCCCAAAAATGTCGCTCCGTTAAAATAAAAGGCCAGCAACAATACTCCGGCAGCAATGGCATTGGCCTCAGGGTTGGCAATGGCAAAAGCCAAAGGGATCGCGCCGTAGAATAAGAAGTCCGAAACAATATCAAAATAACCGCCAAAATCGGTTTTTTGCGTAGCCCGTGCCACTGCCCCATCAAGGCCGTCGGCAATGCGAGAAAGCAGGAGGAAAATCAGACCGAGTGTATAGGCGTGCAATGCAATAAATAGAGCCGCGATCAATCCCAGTATCAGACCTGCCAATGTCACACCATTGGCGCTGATCCCGGCTTTTGCCAGCCATTTGCCGGCTCGGTTGAGGGGGGCATCAATAATTTTTCGCATGCTACTATCTAGCATTAAGGGGCGTTCCTGTTAGATTACCCGCGTGTGTGTGGGTAAGGTTTTATGTGTTCGTGTATGCAAGTCTGGCATTTTAGAGATTTTTAGGGAAATGATTTGGTTTTCAACTTTTTGGCATCATAATTATACATGTTGAACATGCATATCGAAAACGGGGTTGTTTGAACCAGTGAAGCTGGTATTTGTTGTTTACATCGCATGATACACAATGGGCGCAAAAGACTAATCCATGGGTTCTCGCACACTTTTAACAATTATCGGGGCGCTAGTAGCCTCCCTCGGGCTGGCTATGCTGTTGCCTGCCATTGCTGATGCGTCGGTGGGGGATGAAAACTGGCGGGTATTTTTAGGTGCGTCCCTTGTGACGACCCTGAGTGGAGCCGGACTATGGGCCGCCTCCTCAGGGCGAATTGAAGCTCTGACCCATAGGCAGGCCTTTTTGCTCACCACCTTGATATGGACTGTGCTCACGTTTTTCAGCTCCCTGCCGTTTTACTGGTCTGACATGGGTCTGAGTTATACAGATGCCATGTTTGAAGCGATGTCAGGTATTACAACAACAGGGGCGACAATTATGACAGGGCTGGATAGCGCCCCCCCCGGTGTATTGCTTTGGCGCAGCCTGCTTCAATGGTTCGGCGGTTTAGGGATTGTTGTCATGGCCATTGCGGTTTTGCCCACATTGCAGGTGGGGGGCATGCAGATGTTTAAGGCTGAGGCCTTTGAAACGCCTGATAAAATCCTACCCCGCGCAGCGCAAATTGCCGGGGGAATGACAACCGTTTACATAGGGCTAACTTTGCTTTGTGGCGCGACATACTGGTATTTTGGAATGAGTGCCTTTGATGCCTTGTCCCATGCCATGACAACGGTTGCCACGGGTGGGTTTTCCACCCGGGATGGTTCAATAGAATCGTTTCATTCCACAGCAATAGATTACACAAGCGTTGTGTTTATGATTTCAGGCGCCATACCATTCGCCCTTTATCTGGGCGCGCTTCAATATGGGCGTTGGCGGCAATTGTTTATGGATTCTCAAGTGCGAACGTTTTTGTTGCTTGTCTTTTGCGTGACATTGATCATGACATTGATCCAGATAAATATAAATATCTATCATGGGGAAGAAGCCTTCCGGCATGCATTATTCTCAGTTGTTTCTGTTATGACGGGAACGGGATTTGCCACCATCGATTATGGTTTATGGGGCCCCTTTGCCATTGGGATATTCTTCATTTTAACATTTGTTGGTGGGTGTACCGGCTCCACATCCTGCGGCATAAAAATATTTCGTTTTCAAGTGCTCGCCCGCGATCTTTCCCAGCATGTGCGGCAAATTTTGACTCCATCAAGGGTGTATGTGAAACGCTACAATGGCGCACCATTGCCTGACAATGTATCGGTTTCAGTACAGAGTTTTGTATTTCTGTACATCGTCAGCTTTTTGTTCTGGCGATTTTACTCACCGCCTCGGGTATGGATTTTATTACGGCCCTGTCGGGTGCTGCGACGGCCATTTCCAATGTGGGCCCCGGTCTTGGGGAAATTATCGGCCCGGCGGGTAACTTCTCCCCCCTTAATGATATTTCTAAATGGTTGTTAATCGCCGGTATGCTGGTGGGGCGCTTGGAAATTTTAATAATTCTAGTACTGTTCACCCCGCGCTTTTGGCGCAAGTAAAAAAGGTCAAGGAAAAACGGTTCAGAATCTTGGGTACAGCATTTTGGGTACAGTATTTTGGGTTAAAAGCCCTAGGTCATGACCCTATTCGCTATCAAATTGATTGGGATTAAAGTGATAGGCGGTTGAACAAAATTCGCACACCACTTCTATTTCGCCATCCTTAGCCATTTCCTGGCGCTCTTTTGCATCAAAATTTGTCGCCAGCATATCTTCGGTGCGCTCAGCAGAACATGAGCACCGCGCCTCAAGGGGTTCGGGGTCAAATACGCGCACACCTTTTTCGTGGAACAGGCGAAATAAAAGTCTCTCAACGGATACTTGAGGATCAACAAGTTCAGCGTCACTAATGGTTGAAAATAACGCTTTAGCCTCAACCCAATTGTCCGGGTCATATTTGATCGCGTTTTCGTGCTGATTTGGATCATCCCCAGCAGCAAAATCTGCGACTTCTTGATCGTGGGACTTAGGCAAAAATTGCAACATCATGCCCCCGGCGCGCCAGCGGCTGCCTTTTTCGCCCTTGACCTTATGTTCAGCAACGGCCAGACGCACATGGGTGAGTATTTGCTCGGACTGGCCAAAATAATGATGGGCGGCGGTTTCAAATCCGGTGCCATCGATGCTAACAATCCCCTGATAACGTTCGGTATGGGCGCCCTGATCAACCGTCATGGCCAAATGCCCCTTGCCTAATAGTTTGGCTGAGGAGATGTTTTCTTCTTTGAGCATTTTTGTAAGGGCATCCGCGTCAAAGCGGGCATAGCCGCGCAAACCATCGGGGGCATCCAGATCCACAACGATCATATTCACCGGGCCATCGGTTTGAGATTGTAAAATAAACCTTCCCTCAAATTTGAGCGAAGACCCAACAAGGGCCGCAAGTAAAACCGCTTCTCCGAGTAAACGTGCTACTGGGGCGGGGTATTTATGCCGCGTGACAATCCTATGGAATGCATCGGCCAAACGCACGGAACGGCCCCGGCAGTCCAGCGTTTCAAGCGTAAATGAGACGACACTATCGTCGCCGCTTTCGGGGCGATTAAGGCCATATTCTTCTAAGGACATTTCGCTCATGATAGGCTCTCAATTCCAAAGACCCATGCCAGAATGGCCTTTTGCACATGAAGCCGATTTTCCGCCTCATCAAAAACGACAGATTTTGGCCCATCCATCACTTGTGCGCTTACCTCGTCGCCCCTGTGGGCGGGCAGGCAATGCATGAACAGTGAGCCCTTGGCGCTTAAATCCATCAGGTCTTGATCAACCCGATAGGGTTCAAGAGTTCTAAGGCGATCATCGGCGTCCTTATCCCCCATGGAAACCCATGTATCGGCAATGATCAGATCAGCCCCTTCGCTGGCAGCTTTGGGATCATCAGTCAGGTTAATTTTATTCCCGGCTTTTTCAATGTCAGCCAACATGCCCTGACTTGGCCCATAGGCATCAGGTACTGCGATGTTGAGCGTGTTGCCAAATATCGCGGTGGCGTGGATCCATGAGGCCAACACATTATTGGCATCCCCGACCCATGTTATTTTTGCCTCGGAAATAGGCCCGCGATGTTCCTCATAGGTGAGAATATCCGCCATCACCTGACAGGGATGGGAAAGCTGGGTCAGGCCATTGATCACGGGTACGCTCGCCGCCCCTGCCAGTTCCAGTAAATCATCATGGGAGAGGATGCGGATAATGATTGCATCCACATAACGCGACATAACACGGGCGGTATCAGCGATGGTCTCCTCGCGGGACAATTGCATTTCTTTACCGCTCAACATGATGGTTTGCCCACCCAATTGGCGCATACCAACATCAAAGGACACGCGGGTACGTGTGCTTTCACGCTCAAAAATCATGGCCAACACTTTGTCCTTGAGCAGTTCGGGGCGCTCCCCTTCAGCCAAACGTTTTTTAAGGTCAGCGGACAGTTTCAAAATGGTGCGCAAGGTTTGATATGGGAAATCCTTGAGGTCTAAAAAATGCCGAAGCGGTGTGGTGCTCAATGTCATGTTATTCATCCTTGGGGGACAAGTCGGCCTGAACCTGAGTGAGGGCCAAACCAATTTTTTCAAAGGCTTCGATGATGTCGCTTTCCTGCACAATCAGCGGGGGTAAAAGACGCAAGACATTGTCCCCGGCGGCCACGCATAACAACTTGTGCTCACGCAAAAGATCAACAAAGTCACGGATGGGCGGGGTGATTTTCATCCCCACCATAAGCCCTTTGCCGCGCACATCCAAAACCAGATTAGGAAATTTTTGCATCAATTGGCGCATGTGCCACGCCAAAACATTGCCCATTTTATCCACATGCTCGATAAAGCCCGGTTCAAGCACTTGATCAAGTACCGCATTGCCAATGGCGCAAGCCAGAGGATTGCCCCCATAAGTTGAGGCGTGGGTGCCCGGTACCATGGATTTTGCGACTTTTTCCGTTGCAAGACATGCCCCTAAGGGAAATCCTGCGCCGATGCCTTTGGCCACGCACATTATATCGGGTTCAATGCCAGCCCATTCGTGGGCGAAGAATTTGCCCGTCCGACCATAGCCGGTTTGCACTTCGTCAAGAATAAGCAAAAGATCATGTTTATCGCAAAGCGTGCGCAACCCTTGCAAGAAACTATCCCCCATGTCTAAAACGCCCCCTTCCCCTTGCACGGGTTCGATCAGGATTGCTGCCGTGTTTGGGTTGATGGCCGCTTCAACGGCGTTCAGGTCACCCGGGGCGATATGAACAAACCCGCCCGGAAGTGGGGCGAACCCTTCCCTGTAGGCAGGATTTCCCCCAGCAGCGATTCCGCCAAGGGTGCGCCCATGGAATGAGCCGGTAAACGCGATAATTTCATTTTTATGGGGCTCCCCCAGATCAAAATAATAATGGCGTGCCGTCTTTAAGGCACACTCAATTGCTTCGGACCCTGAATTACCAAAAAATACGGCATCGGCAAAACTGTTGTCGACCAATCGCTGGGCAAGGCGTTCTGCACCTGGGATGGTGAACACATTTGATAGGTGCCAGAGCTTTTCCCCCTGTGTCCGCATGGCTTTAACAATATCGGGGTGGGAATGGCCCATAAGATTGACCCCGATCCCAGCCATGAAATCGAGATACGCCTCACCGTCCGTTGAATATAGTCGCATGCCCTTACCGCTTTCAAAAACAACTTCTGAGCGGGCGTAGGTTCCAAAGAGTGCAGATTTCTGTGCATTATCGGATACATTTTTTTGGGCAGACATGGAAATATTCCCCTTATATGTAAGCAGCAAAATAGGCATAGTTTTAGCTTCTTAACGATAATTACTGATGAAAATATCGCTAAAAGCAAAAAACGCGCTCCCAAATGGGGGCACGTCGCATGGGTTTCTTGTATCCTTGGGGTGTGGGGTTTGTCAACGCAAGTGATCTAAGTGTCTGGTCTGACTCATTAAAACATTTGTCAACTCAATATCTCAAATAATCCACTGGGAAAACTTTGTTTTTTTCGGGGAAATGTCCCAACTCCCCTTGTCATAGATTCATCCATTTGTGTAATATGCACCCGTTGGGGCCACGATATATCGTTGGGGAAATCCACCAAACATACGACCTGTAGATATTT
>JAJRRG010000216.1 GCA_024279675.1 Alphaproteobacteria bacterium | reverse complement strand
GGCTAGCGACAATTTGGAGCGCGCCACCCCTTGGTCAGTCTGGGCATCGCCGCCCAAAACCCCGGTGATAACCTTGTCCACCAATTCACTGGTCGCCACCCGATTGGTGCGCGCCCGCGCATGGCGCAGGGTAACATGGGCAATTTCATGGGCCAGCACTGCCGCCAGTTCCGATGTGTCATTTGCAAGCGCCAGAATACCCCGGGTGACATAAATATATCCCCCCGGCAAAGCAAACGCATTCACTTCCTCGGAATCAAGAATAGTAATTTTAAATGATGTTCTGGGTTGGCGTGCCGCCGTCAAAAGTCTGGTGACAATCTGGCTTATCATATTTTCAGTACGCCGATGGGTATAGGCTCCCCCATAGGCCGCAACAATTTTTGGATGCTCACGCCGCCCAATCACAGCATCATTGGGTTCAGTACCCCCAGGCACCGCTTGCACTGGATTGTCCCCGGTCTGGGACGTACTAATATTAGGCCCAGTGAGAAAAGTAGAACAGGCGGATAGTAACAACAGGACAAATACCGATGCAAAAATTGCACGCCCAAATCTTATGCCAAGTCCTAACCCCAATCTTAATTTTTGCCCCAAGTATGATAACATTAAAGTCTCGCCAACAGCTCAATTTGTTCAGGATGCGTGATTTCAATACGAGGTCCATCCCGGCTCTCCACCCAGCCACGCACCCGAACCAACGCATTTTCAAGTTGTAACGGATCAATCCCCGCCGCCTCAAACAAACGTAAACCCTTACGTTCAATAATAACAGTAAAATCCGTGCGCCAATTAGAACCAAAGTTTAAGTATATACGACTACCCGCCCGTGCGGCATTGATGATACGCCCCTCTACCAACTCATAGGAATCAATGCGCTCCAACAAAATGGCGGGTTGGTCTGCCCGACGGACAGTATAAAATGCCTCCCCGTCCCATATTCCGACACGATCCGCCCGTGCCTGCCCTTCAGATTTTAACAATTCTGTTAGACAAAATCGGTTGTCATAAAACGAATAAACCCGCGCCAACCCCTGTGCAAGCATTGCCTCTTGGGCCCAAATTTCATTTTCACCAATGAACATATGCGCCAATTGACGCCCATGCCGATCCATGCGTTGCGAGCCATAGCGCAAAACAACATCCTGCCCCAGAGCCAAGTCCTCAAGGGCAATTTTTGCTTCTTCTGCCAGCGGCCAAGTGGGGTAACCTTGACGCCCTAAGGGAAGTTTTGGCGCCTGAATACCAATAAGGCGCACGGCCATATCATTGTCCAGAACAACTGTATCCCCGTCCGTAACACTCACCACGCGCCCCTTGGGGCCTGCAACAAGCGCCTCACAGGCCAGCGCCTGTGAACCAAAAACCAACGCCATCACCACCCCCAAAACAAAGTATATCCGCAAGAATACAGTCATAAAATATCACACTATAAATATAAAACTATTTGCCCAAACTAGGGTCAGGCTACTAAATTACAAAAACCTATATATGCCCTATCATGTTCCAAAGACAATATTTTCAAGGCTAATTCGTGGCACAACAATGTTCAAGAGTAATGAGAGAACAAATGAACTCAAATAAAACCGCTATAAAAACACGTAATGCAACAAATGACGACGCCCAATGCATGAGCGAAATTCTAACTGAAATACTCATTATGCAGGGGAGTGATCGGCCCCGTGACCCCAAATTTATCGCCGAATTCTATATTGAGCATCCCGATAATATTCAGTGCACCATCGCCCAGAATAGCAAAGGTATAATTCTGGGCTTTCAAATATTAAAACGGGCCAGTGAGAACAACCAATATGGCGTTACTCCCGGTTGGGGAATTATCGGCACCTATGTGAAATTGGATGCCGGGCGGCAAGGAATTGGCTCCAGCCTCTTTGCCACAACTTTGCGCGCAGCCAAAGAGGCTGGCCTCACCAAAATTGACGCCACCATCGGCAAAGACAACAAACTGGGTCTCGCCTATTATGAGGCCATGGGTTTTGTTACCTACCGCACGACATCCAGCGCGATCTGTAAGGTATTTGCATTGAATGCATAATTCCAGAAGTGCCAAAAACCATAGATAAGCGCATTCTTGAATTTATCTTGATCCCATCCAGTTTGGGGCGGATGGGATTTTACGTTTTGGGTCAACCAGCGCAACAATCAAGGCAAGCGTTGCTCAATTATTTCAAGATGATTTCTGACATTTTCAGCAACAAACTTATCCTTGTTAAGCCGCATGTTGCGCTGAAATTCGCCCCAGTGCTTGGCTCAAATCTTCAAGAATATCATCAACACCTTCAAGACCAACCGACAAACGAATAAGACCCTCACTGATGCCATGCTCCATGCGCTCCTCAGGTGTATAAGTGGAATGGGTCATGCTGGCCGGATGCTGGATAAGCGTTTCGGCATCCCCCAATGAAACCGCGCGCTTGATCATTTGCAAGCGGTTCATCATGCCCTTGCCAGCACTCAGCCCCCCCTCAAGTTCAAAGGCAATCATGCCACCAAACCCCAGCATTTGATCTTTCGCCAGTGCATGCTGGTCAAAACTTGCCAACCCAGGATACCAGACTTTGGAAATTCCGGGAGAAGATTCAAGCATTTCAGCCACGATCTGGGCATTGGCACAATGGCGTTCCATACGTAATTCAAGGGTCTTCAAACCCCGTAAAATCAACATCGCGTTAAACGGCGCCATCCCAGCCCCCGTCATATCCTTCATACCAAAGGTACGAATTTCAGTGATCATTTCAGCAGTGCCAACCACAAGCCCGGCCACGACATCCCCATGCCCCCCCAGATATTTTGTAGCCGAATGCACAACAATATCCGCCCCAAGAGTAATCGGCCGGGTCAGATAAGGCGTTGCATAGGTGTTATCCACCACAACGGTTGCATTGCCCCCATGGGCAATATCTGAAACAGCTTTGATATCCACCAAACGCATATTGGGATTAGCGGGGGTTTCAAAATAAACCACCTTGGTTTTTTCATTCATTGCGACGCGAACATTTTCCGGGTCAGTCATATCCACATGGGTGATCGTGATGCCAAATTTTGCCAATCCGTGCCGCATATAGGAAAACGTACAGCCATAAAGGGTTCTATCAACAATGATCTCATCCCCCGGCGCAACCAAAGTCCACAAGGTTGCGCTGATCGCCCCCATGCCGGACGCCAATGCCAACCCGGCCTCCCCCTCCTCCAATACGGCAATACGACGCTCAAGCAGATCACAGGTTGGATTTGAAATCCGCGAATACACATGCCCCACCCGATCACCGGCAAACATTTCACCCCCCGCCTCAACACTGTCAAAAGCATAAGTTGAGGTAAGATGTAGCGGTGGCGTTAACGCGCCTTCATTCTCCTGCGGGTCATACCCATGGTGAATTGCGCGCGTGGAAAAACTGCTTGATGAGGAACTCATATCTATCTCCCGTTTCATTTGAGACCATTATATGCTAGATACGGCGGCATATTATTGCAAATAATGCTGGATACGGCCCAATATTAGCATATACTGCCAAGCATTGTGAAAGGGAAGATAATGGACAGTAAAGATCGGCAAATCATCCGTGCCCTTCAACATGATGGCCGCATGACCAATCAAGATTTAGCGGAGAAGGTAAATCTATCCCCTTCCCCCTGTTTGCGTCGTTTACGCAATCTCGAACAAAGCGGCGTGATAAAAAGTTATAGTCCCGACGTGGATGCCAAGGCCTATGGCTTGCCGGTAACGGTTTTCGTGCGTGTGACATTGGAAAATCATTCGGAGGACAATGTTACCCATTTCGAACGACAAGTAAAAGACACCAATGAGATATTGGAATGCTATGTCATGACCGGCATGTCAGACTATTTGCTACGGGTGATAGTCGCCGATCTAGACAATTATGAAAACTTTGTCCGCAACCGTCTACATCGCATGGGTGGCATCCGTTCCATCGACACCAGCTTTGTCTATGGAACGGTTAAAAAGACCGCCGTTTTCCCCGCAGTGAACTAAAAAACACCCGTCAAAAATTAGAATTTTTACCCAGTGGGACGAAAAAACAGTTTCTTCTTAAAACCAAGCATGCAAAAACGAAAAAACTAAAGCGTGTCTCGTGAAAAGTGGGCATCGGTTTTGGAATAAAGACACGCTGAAAAACAATAAACTTAAAGCATATTAAGTGAATACGAACAAACGCAACATGCTTTAGGTAATAATGGTCCCGTAGCTCAGTCGGATAGAGCACCAGATTCCTAATCTGGGGGCCGCGTGTTCGAATCACGCCGGGATCACCACTTAACAGATTGATTTATATCAATATTATCATGTTAGATAATTGAATGAATTTCACAAATTCGCTTCCGGTAAGCAAATAATAAGTAGGGTAACGAAGTTTGGATGAGGCAAATCTTGTTTCGGCAGTTCCTGTCAGATGACCGCTGAACAAGGGACCGTTTGATATTGGGAGAGCTTGGGCACGTGCAAATGATTGCTTAGTGCCCAAGCTCGCCTTCGCATTTGGGTCAAAGCATAAGCGACTTCGTCACCAACGCCTCTTTGTCGGCATATTTTGAAACATCAACACCGTTTTCTTCAAGTGCTTCTCTGAGTTCGCTTTCCGTCAAGGCCTCTATTTCACCTTGCGCCATACTCAAAAAGTTAATTCTACTTTTCATGGGTGGATTGGTTTCTCCAAAAAAGCTGCGGTTTTCAAACGAAAACTCATCGGAGTATTTAGTCATAAAATGGGACAGGAATGAATTGATGCTCACCCTTACACGGGGATCCGCGCTCATATGCTGCGCTGAATTATCGAGCGTGTCTAACATCAGCTGTGACCATCGACGTGCTCCCTTGTCATTCATCAATTGAATGGCATTGTGGGTATGATGGAAATTCAGCCTGAACTCCCCACCATGGTAGTACGAACCGCCACCCATCACGTCAATCCACATTGATGCTTGTGTGTTGATATGGTGGTCGATGCCCCCAACACGCGCAAACACTGACGTAAACCAATCTTCATCCGCAAAGACACGTTTATAAAAACTCTCGACTATCTTCACGATAGGACCCTGGCCAAGAACAGAATACAGTTGCCAAAACTGAATTGGCTTAGATAGGTCGTTCGAAGCGTTCAATGAAACAATATGCTTCATCCTGTGCGCGTCTTTTGGAAGCGTTTTTTTTAATATAGCCGACGATATGTAATCGCGTTGGACTTTTTCGGACATATAGCCGTGGCGAGTATCATATTTCGGATAGCCAAAATTTTTCATTGGTGACTCTTTCCAAACATGTCGATGTTTATTTTGTTAGCGACAATTAAGCTTAGTAAGGCTCACTTCATATGCCAGATCTTGAAGCAAATCGAAGACGTTGTATCTAGGTAACTTTTAAGGGAATTCAACTAGCGCATGGAATCATTGCAATTTCAACCATCGATATTGTTCAAATTAGTCGGGAGTTGTTCTACGCACATCGGCCCGTTAAACAACAAGCCCCGCAACCGATTTTGGCAACAGGGTTTGTTTGAAACTGGGTATCTGACCTTTATGCCAGTAAGCCTAAAAATGCCTCAAACCGTTCAAGCTCAACATAGCAACCCCAAGCAATATCGCTGTCCCGAATAGTCACGTGTTTGAGTTTGACTTCATCAAATAATTAAGTAGGCGCGCTGCCTAGATTGCCACACGCCTATGCTTGATCAGCCAGCCAATATTGCCAGCACCCGCGCAAATTTCCAGACCGGTTCCACGCGCACTTGTTAACAATTTTAGTTAAATTACAAAAGGTTAGCGGTTAACCTTAACAGGGGTTTAAGATTGATACCCACCCCCTCAAATACTACTTCTAAGTTACAATATTTGTGGCAATAATGTATAGGAATAGGCCCATGCCAGAATTCCGTCAGGAGAATATTCCCCAACACAGGGATTTTGACGCACAATCTCAATCGTTAATTTCCATCGGTCCGCTGGTGGCAACCCTATGGCAACGCAAGGGGCTCATTGCGATTATAACAGCGCTCTTTGTCGGGCTGGCCTTTGTTTATATTTCCATCACTCCTTCGACCTATACCGCCACGGGTGTCATCGTTATTGACCCACGCCAAACCCGTGTTCTTGATTCTGACGGTGTGCTTTCAGGGATTGGGGCCAACAGCGCCGCAATCTCCTCACAGGTAGAAATCATTCAGTCGCGGACTTTGATTGAGGACGTATTTCAAAACAACGGGTATCTCAATGATCCAGAGTTTGCCAAGACGCGCCTGCTTTCATCAATTTTATCAATTATCAAACCTCCCGAACCGGCAACCCGTGCACAGATTTACAAGAATTTTGCTAGCCGTTTGGACGTGGAACGACAGGGCCTGACCTACATTCTTAATGTGAGTTTTAAATCTACTGACCCGCAAAAGGCAGCCACAATCGTCAATCAAGTGGTGGAAAAGTATTTGGCGAGCCAGGTCGATGAAAAATCCAATGCCAATGCACAGGTCTCTGTTTTATTGGGTGGACAGGTTGAGGGCCTGCGAATGGAACTGGCCGAAGCAGAAGTTAAAGTTGAAAATTTCAAAGAGATCAATAACATCTTAAGTGTTGGCCCCGGACAAACTCTCTTACAAAGCCAGATCCAACAACTCAGCACCCAGTTGGTGGTAGCACGCGAAGTTGCCCGTGCCGCCAATAATCGCTATTTACAAATGGCCGCAATCAACGCGCCTTCAGCACCCCTATCCTCACTTTTTGAGATATTAACCTCCACATCTGCCGCCCAATTACGCGCTGATTACAACCGATCATCTATTGATCTTTCCAGCTTGCAGGCCAGCCTTGGCCCCCGCCATCCCAATCTTGTTGTGGCTGCCGCAGAATTAACCCGGCTGGAAAACCTCATCCGGAATGAAGCTCAAACCGTCATCACTCAGACTAAGAATGAACATGAATTGGCCCAGACGAATGTGATCAATGCTGAAAAAGCATTGGTGGATTTGCGCGCCACAAATGTGACCTCAAACCAAAAAGAAGTAGAATTGCGTCAGCTTGAACGCCAAGCGGTCGCCATTCGTCAAGTTTTAGAACAATTGATAAATCGGGCCAAGGAAACCAACCAACTTGAAACCCTGCAAAGCTCGGACGCACGGGTAATCTCACTCGCCGTTGCCCCCATCAGCGCCACATGGCCCAAGTCAATTCTACTGCTTGGAGTTGCTGGGTTTTTTGGTCTTGGCCTTGGCGGTGTAACCGCCCTGTATATGGGACCAAAGACCGAACGCCGACATGCAAATCAACCCGAACATATCGACCAAAGGCAAAACTACGCCCCCCCTCCACCGGTGCAAGAACAATATGCACAGGATCCATATTTGGCCTCAGAGCATGATCAGCAACGCTTTCATGAGCGCCCCCATTACGCGCCAAATCCCCATGCGGATGGCAATTATGCCAACGCCCCATATCCTTCAAATGATCGAGGGGTTAGCCCCGCCTATACCGAGCAACGAGCCTACCAGAACGAACAAGAGACATTTGTCAGCGTATATTATGGTGAAGAGGACTTCGCCCAAGAACAAACCGATCACAAACATGCCGATCAAGAATATGCGCCCCGGTCTGCTTCCAAACACCAGCATGCTCAAAAGCCACGATATGCACCGATCCCAGAATATGCCCAAGAAACAATTCAAGAGGCAAATCAAGAAACATATCAAGAGGCAGACCAGCGATCTGATGAAGCCCATATCTGGAGCAGTCGAGCGAACGGGCAGCCCTATGCTGCGCCTGTTATGCCAAACGACATGTCGAACAAATCACGCAATGCTGGCGCGCCCCATCAACGCACTTCTCAACGTGCATCAGACAAAAATATGGGTGAACACAAATCTAAACCATCCAGCATACCCCAGAGCCAATATCGGGAAAGTTTTGTTACCCAATTAAGACGCAGGATGAATCAAAATGCGCCAAGATAATAATACAAGACATCACGTGCTGGCCATTGCCTCCCCGGGAAATTGTTGGGTAGAACTGCAAAATATCGTTGCAGCGTTTGAAGATGCAGAGGTGTTTTTTGCCACATCCGGTACGCATCGCACGATTAGAAAACCGGATACCACTATCACCCATGTGAGCAATTTTACCCTTTATACACTGTGGAAAATGCCGCACACATTTGTGCAAATTATCACCCTGTTGTGGAAAACCAAACCCAAATGGGTTGTTTCAACAGGGGGCGCACCGGGCGTCCTGGCTATTATTTTGGGGCGAATGATGGGCGCCCACTGTATATGGGTTGATAGCCTGTATAATTCACAGGAAATTTCCCTTTCAGGAAAAGTCGCCGGTCTGTTTGCTCAAACATGGCTGACCCAATGGGAGCATCTTTCACAAACAAACGGCCCCCTGTTTAAGGGAGCGCTATTATGATTTTGCTTTGTGTCGGGAATTTAAATCCGTTTAATCGCCTGGTGCGCACCCTCGATATGTGGGCCAATACCAATCCAAACGTCGATATTTTTGCACAGATTGGACAAACGGATTTTACACCGGAAAATTTCCCCACCATAAAAGATTTCACCTCTGACAAGGCTCGTAGCGACACGTTTGCCAAAGCAAGCCTGCTCGTGTGTGATTTGAGCATTGATCTACTTTTGTTAGCGACTAAAAGTTCTCTTCCGGTATTGGCCCTGCCCCGTCTCTCTATTTTTGGTGAAGAAAACGGCGTAGCCCAAAGTAATTTGGCTGAACACCTTTTGTCCGATGATTTTATTCACGTAGCCCGCGATGAAACTGAACTTAAAACCATGCTATCAGCGCCGCGGAAATCCTATGCCAGCGTGGCAAGACAAACTGCCACAAGCCTAAAAACAAACCTCATGCAAACCATCCGTGAGGCCGGCTAAACCATGACATTCATCCCCCAACACAGCGCAATTGATAAAACCAAAGCCAGCGGCCTTTCCCCTGATTTTGTAAAATCATTGGAGGATCGCCTTCCTTTTGCCGCCCTGATCAATATGGGGGCAGAGTTTGTCATGTTGTTAATCGCGGGATATTTGAGCGACTGGCTTTATCACCGCCTCATTTATGCCGAGGCCCCATCGGATCTATGGGTTCTCAATGCGGTTTCCGCCGCCATTATTTTCGTCATATTACAAGCCAGCGCCGGAAAGTATTCCGCCTCGTGGATACTCACTCGTTCTTTTGGTCAGGCGCGCCTATTGCGCGATTGGATGATAACTTTTTCTATTGTTCTCTCCCTTTCCTTTCTCTCCAAACACACACCCGATCAATCCCGTGGGGCCTATCTCCTATTTGGCCTGTTTGGTTTTGGTGCGCTCATTACCCTGCGTAAAGTGGTGTTTGTTCTATTTGCCCAGGCTGTAAAAAATTCAAACTTTATTACCCGCAACATTGTTCTGATCGGATCACGCGAGGAGATTCAAAATTATTATGCCAATGAAAAACTCTGGCGCAAAGGCATTCGCGTCGCCGCCAGCGTGATAGTTGACGACAATGTATCGCACTCACAAATAGACGGCACCGTACAATTATGGATCAATAAGGATCAGGTACGTTTTAACCTTGCTTCCTTTGATCAGGTTGCGCACCATTTACGGGCCATTGCCGCCGACGACATTATCATCGCTTTGCCGTGGGCAGCCTCGACTAAGATCAAAGCAATTTTGGATCATATTACATCTCTGCCCTGCGCCATATATTTGGCCCCTGATCCGGCAATGACCTACCTCAAATCTCAGCTTGGGACGCAAAACAATCTATCCCAAGCCCTAACAGATCCCCAAAGCGGATTGAGCGGAATTCGCATCGCGCGTCGGCCACTGACACCTCTGGCCCGCCTCACAAAGAGAGGGTTTGATGTTGTTGTTTCCGGGCTTGGATTGCTCATTCTGTCCCCTCTGCTCCTATTGATTGCATTGCTAATCCGGCTTGAAACCCCCGGCTCCCCGGTTTTTCGCCAACAACGAAATGGATTTAACGAAAACCCGTTTTACATTTATAAGTTCCGTTCAATGGTAGTTTCCAGTGAAAAGTCCTTCAGCCAGACCAAAAAAAATGACACACGGATTACCCGACTTGGGGCCTTTATCCGGCGCACAAATCTGGATGAACTCCCCCAATTGCTGAATGTTTTTTTCGGCGACATGAGTCTTGTGGGGCCACGTCCCCATGCGGTTGCCCACAACAATGAATTCATGACTGAGATCGCCCACTATGCCAATCGGCACCACGTCAAACCGGGCATCACCGGTTGGGCTCAGATCAACGGTTGGCGCGGCGCGGCAGAAGAGCAATCCCAGATGTCAAAACGGGTCGACCATGACCTTGAGTATATTCAAAATTGGTCATTTGCCCTCGACATTAAGATATTATTTTATACATTTTTCTCAAAAAAGGCGTTTGCCAATGCCTTTTAATCAACGCCAAATTTCTCGCCGTAAAACACTGGGCCTCCTTGGCGCCAGTGCCCTTTCTGGTGCACTTATTGGTGCGACAACTCTAAGGGTTGCTGCGGCCAACTCACCCGCCTATGACAGTTCACTTCCCCCCATCAGCCACGGCATAAACATCCCCCTGTGGATGGATCAGCCCGATGGAGATGCCTCTGTTCCAAGCGACGCGGTACTTACACTTTTGTATAGATTTGGTTTTGCCAGCGTTCGCCTGCCCATCGACCCCGATAGGTTCGCGGTCGGAGGCGCTGAGACACTCAAAGCCCAAAACGACCTGAGGCAAGCTATCGATAAGCTCCTATGGGTTGGCTTTAACGTAACCCTTGATATGCACCCGCAGGGGGAGATTGCAAGAGCACTTAAAGTTGACAGCTCGGCAAACGCTTCTCTTATTACCGCCTGGAAAAACATCGCCTCGGTTGCCAAGGAATTTCCCCATCAATTGGTGTATCTAGAACTACTTAACGAGCCACAAATGTGGCGTGATCGCTGGCTCCCTTTGCGTGATCAGCTTGCCGCAATATTACGTTTTACCTGCCCACGCCACACCATAATCTGGGGCGCAAACAAGTATCAAAGCATTGCTGAAACCGTAACTTGCCCACCCCTAGCTGACAAAAATTCAATTGTCGCTGTGCATTATTACGCGCCCCTAGCGTTCACCCATCAATGTAAACCCTGGGGAGCACCACAAGATCCAGCTCTGACTAATCTGCCTTTCCCCGCCAATTTAAACAGCCCAGAAATTGCCAAAGCCTTGTCCCAACTCGACCAAACTGAAGCGACAAAATTGACCGACCAAATCAATGCAGGGTGGAACGTTCAGCGCATAGATGACGATTTTGCCAAACTTGCGGACTGGGCCAATGCCACAGACACCAAAGTTATTTTAAACGAGTTTGCCACCCTTAAATTCTGCGCTGATCCTCTTAGCCGAGCCCGATGGACACGGGCCGTACGGCGAGCAGCTGAGCGTCATAATATTGGTTGGACCTATTGGGAGTTTGACCGTGGATTTGGTTTCATGGACAGCCGCTTGTCCCTTGCAAATATTGATCTGGAATTGGTTGCCGCCCTTGTTGGGGAGGCCTCATAATGTCCCGCGTCCCAACATTCAGCAAGACATTGAAAAAAATCACCCCACTAATCGTGTTGAAGTTTATCCGCAAACATCGGGATAAAATCGCCGGGGGCATCGAACAGGTTTTAGCATCAATCGTTTCAATGGTTGGCCTGATATTTCTGTCACGGCTGATGAGCATTGATGATTTTGGTATTTTAGCCATCGCCACAGGCATTTGGCTGATCATGGAAATGATCCAGCATTCCTCGATCATTTCACCTTTTATCATGTCCTGCCCCAACCCTAAAAAAAGTCCTTTAGAGTTTGGTTCATGGATGGCCTTCAACACGGTAGCAGCCATATTGGTGCCCATCGCATTTTTGATAATCGGGTTTTTATTGTTGCCGCTGGTGCCTCAATTCGCTCAAGGGCTAATGCTCTCGGCTCCCATGACCCTAGTGGGCATGTTGTATATGTTTTCTCGACGTGTCCATTACCATCGCCGTGATCGCAAATCCTTGCTTATCCAAACGCTGACCTATGGGCTTAGCTATGTTCTGGCATTGCTCGTCGTGGTGATCAATATTGAAACCATCACCCCCGCCTGGGGCGTCATGATTCTCACCCTCGCCTACGGTATACCAGCCTTTGCCTTCACCCTTTATGTCGCAACCTCAGCTCGATTTGATAATCAGGTTTGGGCGCGCATCGTGCGTGAGAAAAAACTGATTTTTCAACTGGGGGCCGCTGGAAGCGTCTGGCAATTGTCCTATGTTGGCACCCTGATCATTCTCTCAGTGCTTTCTACACCGGCCGCTGTTGCGATTTTTTCGATCACCCGCACCATGGTACGCCCCATCACCATTATGCTTTCGACCCTCTTGGCAGTAGATTTTTCCCGCGCTGTGCGGGCCCACAAGGCCGGGGGTAACGCAGGGTTGCGCAAGGTAGTTTCAAGCATTTGGTTTGCCTCCGCCGCCCTCACATCCATTCCCATTGCGCTGTTACTGTTCTTCCCCGATTTTTTCTTGTCCCTGATTTATAGTGAAAAATATGCCCATGCGACATTTGAATTACAATTGCGCGTCCTGCTGTTCTTACCCATGATCTACGGCACACCGTTAGATATGGGATTGGCCATTCTGCGCGACACTAAATTTTTAGTACGCACCCACACGATATCCCTTGTAATCGGCATTATAATATTGCTGGGTTTTTATTCCCTTGGACAAATCAACGCCACAACAGCGCTGGCTTCCTTGGTTGTTGCCCGAAGCGTCACCCTGCCTATGCTGCATATTCGCTACCATCAAATGATGGGACTGATGGCTAAGGACCCACAAACTCCTACCCCACAAACTTCCGTGAAGTCAGCAAAAACAAGGAAACCATCCGGGATAAAACTTGATAGCCGCCGGGTTAGCGCAACCCAGATTGTGAGGCAAAAAGATGCCTAGCATTCATGCGCCTCACGCATCCCATTTTTACCCTCATAATTCAGGGCAAAATCTAGCAAATCCCACCGCTGGCCAAACCCTTGCCCACGGCCCTACCGGATTTTGGGTTAAGGCAAATTCGCTTGAAGCTCTTGCCCACATGGGTGCGGCGCTTCTTGTGTTACTCCTAAGCGTGGCCACATTTACGATCTCCACACTCTTTGGTGTCCTTGCAAGTTTTTCCATGACTTTGTTGCTCGCTATTATGTTGCCCGCAGCGACCCCGGTTCTACTCATCACTGCATTCATGTTTCAAAACATGGCCGTCGCTTTTTTTATTCCACTGATGGGGGATGGGGCAGGGTTTGATGCGGTGCGCGGATTGAATTTCATCATTTTGCTGACGGCCTTTAGCTCATTCATTCTAGCTGCATTTTTACACACCAATCGCTTGCCCAAACAAACAAGACATTGGTTATTACTCACCTTGGCCGTTATCGGCCTAGTTGTATTATATCTAGGTCTGGGTGCTGTGCGTGGGGATATAAAAGACGCGCTGATATACTTCCGCAACACCCTCACACCCTTAGCAAGTTTCGCTATTGGATTGAGCGTTGCTTCACTCTATCGCGTCCACATGAGCAAAATCCTTTTATGGCTGGGGCTGGCCGCTATCGCATATGGTTATGCTGAATTGTTTTTCACCTTTGATTTTTTAGCCCTGTTTAATGGTGATGAATATTTTTACCTGCGCCTCGCTGGACAAATCGAAAGCGGATATTGGGATCGGATCATGGAGCAAACCGGTTTTGTGCTGCGCGGACTTGATGACGTGATGATGGTGCCATTCTTGAATATGCAATTCTTTGATCAATGGTTCCCCCGCGTATTTCGCCTGTCTGGCCCCAATATTCACCCCATTTCCTACGCCTATGCCCTTGCGGTAATTTCAGCCTTTATGTTGTATTCCAAGCGTGGCTGGTTCCTGTTCCTGTCCATTCCATTATTGCTCATCATCGGCTCCAAAGGCGCGCTTGTACTTTTACTTTGCGCTATTAGTCTCAAGATCAGTACCAAATTAATCGGTCTACGCCTCAGCGTAATCGGCATGGTTCTAGTTTTGACAGCATATATTGGCGCCGCAATAATCTATGGCCGCGCCAACGGGGATTATCATGTTTTGGGTTTTCTTGCCGGCATCCGTGATTTCCTGCGAAATCCCGCCGGACAAGGGCTTGGTTTTGGGGGCAACTTGTCATCCTCCATCAAAAATGTCCTGAGCTGGACACGGGCTCAACACCTTGGTGTCGCTGACATTCCCGTCGAAAGCGCCCTAGGGGTTATGCTTTATCAAATGGGTATCGCTACCACGTTCTATTTTGCCCTTCTGATTGGGATCATCCGTGCTTGCTATAAAATGTTTGTGCGCACTGGGGCGGAGGTTTACCTGTTTGGCATCGCTGCCATCACCACCATTATTGCCAATTCTGTCCTCCAAGAAGAAGCCATCTATTCGCCTTTGGCCTTGGGGTTAACCCTATGCATGGTCGGCATTTCCATGGGCCAATACTGGCGTCAGCAAAACGGCAAAATCTATCAAAAGCAAAGGTCAGCCCATGCTTAAATCTCGCTTTTCAACACCTGGTAACATCACCAATCCCGCCCCCATCACCAATCCCACCCCAATGCCCACCATAACAATTGGCGGGGTAAAAATAGTTGCGGCGAGCATGGACACGCTAGCCAACCATATGAGCCATGATTGTTTCCGTGCCCGCACAAATAAAGACTTTGCGTCCCGCACGATCTTTGATGCAAATGGGCAAGGCGTGTCCCTTCGGGCAACGGATAAGGAATTCCGCGACAACCTTGATCAAGGGGACATTATCCATGCCGATGGCGGATTTTTAGTCGCCCTGTCTCGCTTTAAAAAAGGCCCCACAATCCCCGAGCGCTCCGCGACCACCGATTTTATTTGGGCCGCAGCTGAACGGGCAGAACAAGAGGGCCTGTCTTTCTTCCTGCTGGGGGGCGAACTTGGTCTTGCCGAACGGGCCCGCGATGCACTCTTGCAAAAATTTCCAAACCTCATAATCGCGGGATGCCATCACGGGTTTTTCGATCAAACCCAAGAGCATGAAATTGTCCAACGCATCAATAGCTCCAAGGCAGATATCGTCTGGTTGGGCCTTGGAAAACCCCGCGAACAACAATTTGCAATTGCACATAAACATGCCTTTGAAGCTGGCTGGCTTGTGACCTGCGGGGGGTGTTTTAATTTTATTACCGGCGATTATGCCCGCGCACCCCTATGGATGCAAAAGTCCGGCCTTGAATGGCTTCACCGCCTCGCAAGTCGACCCCGCGCTTTGTTTATGCGTTATCTCATTACCACCCCCCATTCCCTCTTTTTGGCGTTAACAAAATGATTGATTTTAAAGTTCTTCCATCCTTGATTTCCGACCTGAAAAAACCTGTTCGCTTCGAACTAAAAACCACCGAGCCACTCTTGCTCTCAGTGACAGAGGAACGCAGCGAAAGTTCTGTGACCCGCACAATGCACCTAAATGGGGAAGCCATATTCTTCAAAATTCTTAGTGAGGAATTACCGCCACCCCTGCAAACCTGGGACTTTGCCGTTATCGCCGGTATCTTTACCGCCATGCGTTTGGGGCGCGATCTACACGTATGCGGCCCCGTCAGCAAAAGCCTATTGAGCAATATGGAAGATTTTCAAGAAACTTGGAATATCTGGTTACCTGAGCTTTACCACATTATTCATGTGAGTGCAGATGAGGAAATCGAACCCGAAGTCACAACGAACAAGCGTGGCGTATTCGCCTTCTCAGGAGGACTTGATTCGACATTTTCTATTCTACGTCATCACACAAAAACAGTGGGGCGCCGAGTTGTCGAGCCCGCGACGGCTGTACTGATTAACGGGTTTGATTTGGATTTAGAAAATACCAAATCCATGGAAATTGCCTCAGCAAGCGCCCATAAGATTCTTGATCAAATGGGTATTCCCCTTGCCGTCGTGGAAACCAATTGGAAAACCGATCTCTGTTATAATTGGAGCATGGAACATATGGCGGGCATTGCGGCAGGTCTGGCCCAATTTCAGGGCATGGCCGATGTGGCGGTTGTCGGCTCCGATGAGGGCCTTGATCATCTGGATATCCCCTGGGGGTGTAATCCGGTAACTAATCCCAAACTTTCCAGCGATAGCTTTCGCATTCTTACCGAGGGCCTGGGCTTTACCCGTTCCCAACGGGCCGCCTTCCTCATCGAACATTCAAATCTAGCACCGCATATTCGCGTATGCTGGGAAAACGCCCATACAGGTGCCAATTGCGGAATATGTGAAAAATGCATCCGCACGCAGTTAAATTTCAGGGCCGTCGGTGCCGAACCTGAGGGCTATAAACAGATCGCAAACTTTTGGCGCATTGCCACAATCCCGAGTAAAAACCTGGGGGACAATGTATTTTTGATTGAAACCCAGCAAGAAGCCTCAAAACGCAACATCCGTGGATGGTGGCGCCTAGCCTGTTACATCGGCATTACAAAAAACTTTCTCTTTTCCCCCTATTTGATGCTGATCAACAAACTAAAATATACCATCCGAAAAAACGAAACCTTATACAAAAACATCCGAAAATTGGTGAACAAAAATGCTTGATACACCTTTAGTAAATGTAACAAATCCTAACATCTCCCACGCACAAAACATGTGCGCCCTGGGGGATTTAACCGATACAATCAGTGCAAAAATCCCCCCCAATGCAAAGGTGGGTTATGTGGATTATCCCATGCATATCAATGTGGGTGACCTATTGATTTTTTTGGGGGCTATGGAATTCTTCAAGTGGAATAACAATTCAATTCCCCACTCATTCTGCCTCTATGACGCAAAACCCACCGCCATTGATGCGCTTGAGGATGTGGATGTGATTGCCTGTCATGGTGGTGGAAACTTTGGTGACATTTATCCAAAGCATCAAGATTTACGCCATACGATGATCAAGAGCTTCCCCAAGAAACCCATCGTCATTATGCCACAATCTTTTCACTTCACCTGTGATGAGGCGATGCACCAAAGCGCCAGAATTTTTGCCGCCCATGATAATGTAACAATCTATGTTCGCGACGAAGAAAGCTATACCATCGCCCGCAATCATTTCACCGACATGGTATATTATAGCCCCGACATGGCCCACCGGTTGTACAATGAATTCGCCCCGGTTCGTTATCAGATTATGGCAAAACTCAACCCGGCGGCTATCGATGCGTTTTATCTGATGCGCACCGATGTGGAAGCAAATCCCGATTTGTTAGCCACAGGACAAACTGCGCACCCCTCAAAGGATTGGAAAGATATTATGCGCTTTGGGGAAAAGCTACGTATCGAACGCCACCGCACAACAAGTAAAATTTCTGGCAGTACAAACCGACCTGACCCCAATATCCTGTTTGCCTATCATAAAACCATCCGCGCCGTGGTTAAGGCAATTGCGCTAAGAATTGGCGGGCAGAACCCCTGGACGACCTCGCGCCTGCATGGGGCAATTTTTGGTCTGTTGCTCGATCGGGACATCACCCTTTATGACAATTCCTATGGAAAAAACTCCCGTTACTTCTCTAAATGGGCTCCAGGCTTGGTTGACATGAAAAAACCATAAATCCGCCAAAATCTTTACGTTTTATAACCCCTGACATAAAAGGAAGTTCTTCTTAAAATCTCAAAAGTCCTCGGGGGCCAATAGTTGCTTATGAAATCACAATATTTGACCTCAATAAAAACAGGCATGCTTGCCTTGTTTTCGATATTTATTTTCACGACATTTCTCAGCGCTTGCTCTACCAGTGCTTTGCCGACGGGTCTCACCGCCCGCATGGATCAATCTGGTGCTATTCTTGATCGTGCAGAAGCCCTCACATTGATAAACCAATACCGCGCCGCTCGTGGGGTTCGCCCATTGCAGCCAGACGCTGGCCTAGATGCCCAGGCCCAAGCCCTAGCATCTCAATATGCTGCAAACTCCACCCCGCCTTCCAATCCTGACGCAACCATCATCCATATGCGCCTAAGCGCAGGTTATGCCAATTTCGCAGAAACATTCTCTGGATGGCGCGGCAGTTCCTCCGATGCCGACGCAATAGCTGATACAAATGCCACCACCGCAGGTCTTGGGGTCGCCTATTCGCCAAATTCTTCCTATGGCGTGCATTGGGTTCTGCTATTGGGCAATAGTGCGCCCTTAAGCGAGCCGGTATTTGCCTTTCGATAGCCTCTTGGCCCCGTAATTCTTAAATTTTGACTTTTATGGCCGGGGGCGCGGCATCGGAACTGGAACAATCATTACCGTGTCTACAATTGGTAACGATGTAGCAGGGCGAAGCAACGGCGCGTTATGCGGGCGCGCTCGCGGTAAAGGAACATTGCGTATCCGACCCAGATTGGTGGCGCGATAGGTCCGTTCAGCGATATTGGCAGTCAGATAACTCGCCTGCCCCGCAAGACCGAAAGGAAAGGCCGCCTCCCGTTGGGCCACATAGGCCTTCGCCACATCGCCACAAATTTGTGGACGCATATCAATCGGTTCCCCACGCGTATTTCTCAGGCTCGCAACTGTCCGGCCTGTGCCGGAAATTTTCCCTCCAAGGTAGTCGGTGATCAACTGCCCCACCATTTCCCCGCGCTCGCGCGCCGAAATACTGCCCAAAATCACGGCCATCAACTTGCGTCCGTTGCGCTCGACCGTGGCGATCATGTTTAACCCGGACGAACAAATAAACCCGGTTTTCATACCGGTTGTACCAGCAAATTCCGTCAACAAATTATTATGGGTACGCAATTCACGACCATCCAATTTTACCACCGAGGTGCGAAACAATTCTGAATGTTGGGGGAAATACTGCCGGATTGCCAAGGCCAACACCGCTAGATCACGGGCGCTGGTCACCTGACTTGCATTGTGTAATCCATGCGGATTCACAAACCGGGTCGCATCCATACCAAGTACCGAGGCCATCCCGTTCATCTCAGCGACAAAAGCCTCCACTGACCCCGACACTGTCTCAGCAACTGCAATCGCAACATCGTTGGCTGATTTCACAATCAATAGGTTCAACGCGTCGCGCATGCTGATGGCGCTATCCTTCGCCAACCCTGACTTACTCGGCGGGGCACGCCGCGCCAGGGCTGAAATAATCACCGGTGTATCAAGGGTCACTCGACCATTATCGATGGCTTGAAAAACAACAATCGCCGTTGTCAGTTTGGTCAAAGATGCCGGATGCCATGCTTGACCAGCTTCACGTTCAAACAGCACTTCCCCATTGACCATATCCACCAATAAAAGTGGCGTCGCATATGCATTGGCGATGCCAAAAACAAAGAGAATCAAACCAAACATGTGGGTGCGCAAAAAGTGCGGAAATTGTAAAATCAACCGGGTATCCAAACAAGAAATTGAAGTTTCTTTTATCAACCAAGATCACAGGCGACAATGGTTCAGAAAATTTTTACCATCACACATACGTCAACGATCCCGAGCATGAAACAGACAGCTTTGTACAGGGGAAGTTTGTAACCCTTAATAGGCCCCAGTAACGAAATCCAACAGCAGTTTAGTATTTAGCAAAATAACCAGTATGGCTATCAATACTGCCATCAGCAAAACCCAGTTGGGAGCCCTCAGATTGCCCATTTTCTTTTTGTCCATAGAAAAAATCACCAGTGGCACCACAGCAAAAGGCAACTGCATCGACAAAACCACCTGGGAGAGTACCAAAAGATTGGCAGCCCCCTTTTCCCCGTAAAGGACAATCATGATAACCGCAGGAATGATTGCTGTGCCACGGGTAATCAGCCGCCGCACCGCCAAATGCAAACGCAGGCGCAAAAAACCCTCCATAATTATCTGGCCCGCCATCGTCGCCGTGACGGTGGAAGAAAGGCCCGACGCTATCAACGCCACAGCAAATAAAATAGGGGCGATGGAAGTTCCCAGCAAAGGCTCAAGCAATGCATGGGCATCCATGATGTCCTCAATTACCCCCTGCTCGCTGTCATAAAATGCCGCCGCCGCCAATATCAGAATGGAAGCGTTGATAAACAGAGCAAATCCCAGGGCGAGGCTGGAATCAAGGGTGGCCATTTTTATGGCATCGCGTTTGCCTTTTTCATCCCGTTGATAGGCCCGCGTCTGCACAATACCCGTATGTAGATAAAGATTGTGCGGCATAACCGTTGCACCCAAAATTCCAAGGGCAAGAAACAGCATACGATTGTCCGTAACTATTTCCACCGAGGGAATAAAACCTGAAAATATTCCGGCAATGGAGGGGTTTGCTAAAGCCAGCTGACCAACAAAACAAACGGCAATAATCATAATCATCGCAACGACAAACGCCTCAATCCAGCGAAACCCTTTGGATTGTAGATAGAGTATCAAAAACACATCAAAAGCTGTAATTGTCACGCCCCAGATCAACGGCAGGCCAAATAAAAGCTGCAACCCGATCGCCGTGCCAATCACCTCCGCCAGATCCGTGGCAATAATCGCAAGTTCAGCGAGCACCCAAAGCACGAATGAAACCGGTTTTGAATAATGATCCCGACATGCCTGAGCCAGATCACGGCCTGTCACGATAGCAAAGCGGGCACAAAGTGCCTGCAACAGAATTGCCATCAATGAAGAAACCAGAACAGCGGCCAACAGCGTGTAGCCAAATTCAGACCCCCCGGCGATCGAGGTGGCCCAGTTGCCCGGGTCCATATAACCAACAGAAACCAGAAAACCCGGCCCCAGAAAGGCAAAAAACCGCCTGAAAAAACTGCCGTTCGTCGGCACCGGTACAGATCGGAACGATTCAATCAGCGAAGGGGTTTCCAGCGCATCACGAAATCCATCGCCAGATGTGCCCTCAGCCAGTTTTTCTTCTTTCATTTACGAACCGTCCCATGCAATAGAAAACACCCCGGACGAACGGTTCTACCCATTATAAAAAGCAATATTCATCCCCTTGCCCGGCAGACTGTTGCTAATGCAAATAATTCGCAATAGCAACAACAAAGAGTTTGTCGGCGTAAAAACCATACAAGCGGCGATTACCCACAATTTGAAAGACCCAACCTATTCCTTGTGTAGCCCCGCCCTATGAATTCAGGCCTGCAAAAGGGATTAAAAGCCGCAGGCGTTCCCGCCGGGGAAATGCATCAAGAGGTTGTTAAATTTTGGTGTGCGGAGTTTTAGGGTCTCGACCCAAATTTTCGGCTTCTCCCGATTTATGAAAACTGACAGCATCAATCGGCAAAATTAGCCCTGAAATGGCTGGCCACCGCCTCAACGGGCGCACCAGCCCCCTTTGCCACCAACATGCCAATAGCAAAATCAGGCAAGAGTGGAAGATCGTACTCCTTGCCCAAGACGACGACCTGCTCATCACACGCGGACAACGGTATGGGCGCAATCGCCAAGTCCGCTAAGATGCCAGCCTTCTGCGCCGCAATAAAAGAGCTTTTAAAACTAATATGATACTCTCGGCCCTGGGCCTCTAAACCTTCCAGAGCCGCGCGGCGCCAAATGCACCCCTCCTCCCAAACTGAAATTGGTAAAACGTCCTTTTCCACCGCAATACCGCCCTTTACCCCCGCCCACACAAGTTGTTCCTGACGCAAGATTTCTCCGTTTTCCGTTTCTGAAACATTTGCGCATCTGGTGACAAGAGCCACATCCAACTCCCCCCCTTCAACCATTTTTTCAAGCACGTTGGAATGGTCCACCACAACATCAACGCTGACCCCCGGATGGGTTTGAGAAAACCGCCTGAGGGTCTCTGGCAAAAACTGCTCCGTTGCATGATCCGTCGCACCCAGCCGCACGATCCCCGATACATCCGGTTCAATAAATTGTGAAATAATTTGTTGATTGAGCGCCAGTACCCGCCGCGCATGAATGAGCAACGCTTCTCCATCATCCGTCAATGTGACAGAACGTGAATCTCGAATAAATACCGGGCGCCCGAGCAATTCTTCCAACCGTTTTATTTGCATGGAAACAGCGGAAGGTGAACGAAACACCACTTCAGCAGCAGCTGAAAAATTTCCTGTTTCAGCGATAGCAACCAGAGTTTTTAACAAATCCAAGTCCAACAAAGGTGTTGGCGGCTTAAAGGATACATTCATATTGCACTCCAATCATCTATCAATAAAACTGCATGTTAGCATCAAACCTATTCGTTTGGGTTATACATACAAATTGCCCAAAGTCCAGCAAGGCAAACACCAATCCTTTTTCACCGCCTTTCAGGAGAATAAAAATGACCTCCCTTCCAGAAAAACAAACCGGCGCATCTTTACTTTTTTCAACACCGCAACATCAAACACCATGGGCCGCCCTTGTGTCGTTCATCAGCACCAAAATCCAACAACGCACCAACCGCGCCGATTTCGCTAAGATGCTAAAATTATCGCCTCATTTGCTCAAGGATATTGGCGTGACTTATGGGGACGTAAGACGAACAGCCAACTTGCCGATGGAAATGGACGCAGCGAACGAGTTGCGTAAGCACTCCCAGTCACGCCCCATGCAGCTATAGGGGCCGATGCCCACTAAACTCAAATGCAACAAGCCAGTTTTTCGCCGACACTAAATCCGTTTGTCGGCGAATTTCTTCTCCAAAACAACAAAAAACCCGCCACAACAAAGCCTCTCCCTTGACTTGTTTTGATACGACCTATAGGCCTCGCTTCGCTACCAAATATTTTTGTGCCCCCCTGGCGGAACTGGTAGACGCGCGGGATTCAAAATCCCGTTCTCGCAAGGGAGTGCCGGTTCG
>JAJRRG010000215.1 GCA_024279675.1 Alphaproteobacteria bacterium | reverse complement strand
GTAGTGTGGAAGTGTTTTGTAGTGAGAGCAGGTTGTTACGCACTGCGCTTGAAAGTGTTATACCGGACATATTGAACTCCTATTCGTCTGTACCGATTACTATTTATGCAACCTCTTTCTGAGGTATGGAGCTAGTATGGCTATCGGGGGTTTAAAAAAGATGAACAAATGCAATGGGATAATGCCACAATTTGTTAATGATTAATCGCGCGTCAATAATGTTGCGTTGAACAATGTGGCCACCTCTGCATCACGGGCGGGGGACTGCGAGGGTGAGAATGGTTGTTTTTGCCTGAAAACCAGCGGTTCCAGAACTGTTTCCAACATCGGTTCTTGAGTGCTAGCTTCTAATGAATCGGGTTTTTTCTTGAGGTGCTCACGCCATTTTTCCCAGCGATCCCGATAAGAATATTCGCCTTTTTGGGTGCTATTTAGCCCTGTAAAGATGGGTGGAATAGAATAATTCACTTAAATTCGCTCCCATTGATGAAAAGATTTGCATCAATAGTGGCAATAAAAGTCTGCGATTCTATTTGAAAAAATGATGGATTTTAGTTCAAATTTGCATGGGATTACAGGTGGGATTATAGGGAAGTGTTAACCGCAATGCCGCTCGCCTCAGCTTGAGCGGGTGTGCTCATTTGGCCGTTAGGCGCGTAGGTGTTTGGTCGCTCACTTTTACGAACAGATTTTGCCACATCCCCCAGCACACTTTGGGACACGGTTTTTGCTGTGGCGAGTACACGCAGGTTCTCAGCCATTTGAGTTGCCAGCTTTTCATGTTCGGCTTGCAAGGTCTGCAAATCTGCCGGAGCCTGCTCAAAAAGACGCACACTTTGGTGTTGGACGACGCGTGCCAGACCTACATATTCCTGCGCGATCTGAGCCTTTTGTTCACTTAAGTTCGCCGCTTCCTCATAATGGCCGGTGCGTAATAGCACTGTTTCCTGATTCATAATATTTGCCAGGCTCTCAAGGGCTGCCTTGGTGGAGCGGCACAGGGTGCTGGCATCCATTTGACGCTGAAACTCCAAACGCTCATGGGCGGTATTCAAGTTCTGTGGCGAATTCAGGTATTGGGGGCTCATGAGGCTGGTCCTTGAGTTTGTGGGCTGCGCGATGCGGCATTGTTCGCTTCTTGAGCTTCTAAAAGGGAACGCATGATTTGATCGGCAATTCCAACACCACCGGTTTTTGCCATGGCGGCCGAATATTGTTCGGATTGCATGCCACGCCAAGTTTCCTCGGCATATCCGCCGCCGAAGTCTCCGTCGGTTTTAATGGAGGCGAACATCTCTGAGATAAGGGTGTTTAAGAATACCCCCTCCAGTTCCTCGGCCTGCTGGCGCATATATTCAATTGAATTGGTAGCTTGTGCGTTATTAGCTGAGAAGCTGGTGGCTAAAATATCCATTATAGAACCTCGATTTCAGCTTGCAGGGCGCCCGTTGCTTTTATGGCTTGTAAAATTGAGATGAGATCACGTGGGCCGATTCCTAAGGCATTTAAGCCTTCAACCAATTCTGCAAGTGTTACGGATTCCCGAACCAGTGCCAGATTGGAGTTGGTGATTTGTACCCCTAGATCCGTGCGCGGAACTTCTGCCGTTACCCCTTGGGAGAGGGGGGCAGGCTGGGAAATTTCAGGGGACTCAGAAATTGTTACCGTCAGGTTGCTTTGGGCGACGGCCACCGTTGATACACGCACGTTCGAGCCCATGACAATAATGCCGGAGTTTTCATCGATGACAATTTTTGCCGGTTGATCTGTTTGTACGACTAATTGCTCAATATCCGTAATGAGATCAACGATGTTACCGTTGAAATTGAGGGGCAATGTCAAGCGCACCGTTGCGGAGTTTTCAGGGGTAGCAACCGGCGCACCAATGAAATCATTGATGGAGAGGGCGAGCCGGCGTGAGGTGGTAAAATCCGGGTTGCGCAACGCAAGCCGCAGGGAAGTTTGAGCGCCAAGGTCAAAGTCGATTTCACGCTCAACTAAAGCGCCAGAGGAAATACGACCTGTTGTGGGGACGCCCGATATGATGGTTGCGCCATCGCCTGAGGCCTTAAATCCGTTGATTAGGACGGGACCTTGGGAAATTGCGTAAACCTCGCCATCAGCGCCAAGCAGGGGCGTAACCAATAATGTCCCCCCTTGTAGGCTGTCAGAATCACCAAGGGCGGCGACGCTGACATCAATCCGGGAGCCTTGGCTGGCAGAGGCTGGTAAATTCGCGGTGACCATGACAGCGGCAATGTTTGCTGTGCGGATAGTTTCCCCATGGGTGTTGACGCCCAAACGTTCCAGCATGGCTTGAAGGCTTTGGCGGGTAAAAGGGGAATTGTTGAGGCTGTCACCCGTGCCATTCAAACCCACAACCAGGCCATAGCCAATCAATTGGTTTTCCCGGACGCCTTCAATGTCCACAATATCCTTGATGCGTGCTCCGGCTGCATTTGCCTGAGTAACTGTTAGGGCCATGGAGAGCATGCCAAACATGAAAGCCATCACATAGATAAGCTTCATGCCGTTTGAGCGTGCTTGTGTGACAGCGCTTGGCGAGTTTTTGTGTATGACGCTAGCGTTCGATCCGAACATTGATTTTTTCCCCGATTCATCATGTTGTTGGCATTTCCATCCCCATGGAGACCGACACATGAAAATAATTGTCTCGTACTCTGCTACATTGCGAATATCGTGCCAAACCCAATTGGAAATCGGAATTACATCCTTAACTTGTTGATTTTATGGATGAATATCCGTTTTTGTATTGGAGAGAAGTCGACTAAATCGAGAAATTATGTATGGGTTGTGCAATTATTGCCGGGTAAATTAACTCTTCGTTAACGGGTATGGGCAGATTTTGCCGGTAAGGAAATTTTAACCATAGGGATTGTTGGTCGATGAGAATTGATGGCACGTCAAATCGAAATTCAATTGGTCGGCGTGCTGGCGCGCAGGCGAAAGGGCAGGGCGGCGCTGTATTTAGGCCTGCAACGGCGACCTCAACCAAACCCAGCGCCCCCAATGTTCCCCTTGCGCCAACCTCCGGGATTGAAGCTATTCTAGCCTTGCAGGGGGTGGACAATCAAAAAGAGAAAAGGCGTCAAGCTGTGCGTCATGGGCAATCCATGCTGGACACTTTGGAAGAGGTGAAAGCAGATTTGCTGGTGGGTAATATTGGCGAGGGGCGTCTGAACAAATTGTTGGCGCTGGTAACGCGCGCCCGACAACAGGCGGACCCCGATCTGGACGCTCTTATTGATGATATTGATTTGCGAGCGCGGGTAGAATTGGCCAAATTGGGCCGGTTTGTTAATTAGGTTTTATAGGAACACTGAGCTTAGCTAAAGTGTTGATTCCAAAGGCAACACTATGGCCTTGGGGCCATTGATTAAAAACGCGCTTGCGATAGAACACTCTGCCCTTTATATAGACGCACAAATAAAGATCATACTGCCTTGGTTTTTGGCTGACAAAAACTGTGCAAAAGATCTTTAGTGCCGGGGTGTCACGCGGGAGATATTTGGTACATATCAATCGGTGACACGCTTTCGGGCCTGTCGTGTTTTGATTGATCAAAACGGGCACCGAAGTGTTTATTTAGTGCGTGTCGTTTACCCGATAACCGGTAGCTACAGGTCTCGCGCCGACAGCTGTTTATCGGTGACACGCTTAGGGAGTGAATTGTGTTATGGATGCCAAACTCGTAAAAGATGATTATCGGCCCAGCGCCGATGAGCCGTTTATGAATCCGACTCAGGTTGCCTATTTTCGCCAAAAGCTGAATGCTTGGCGCGATGATATTTTGCGCGATAGCCGGGAGACGCTGGAAAACCTGCAAGAGGAAAACGTCCTGCACGCGGACATTGCCGATCGTGCATCCTCGGAGAGTGATCGAACGCTGGAATTGCGCACGCGGGACCGTCAACGCAAGCTAATTTCCAAGATTGATTCTGCCCTGCGCCGCCTTGATGATGGCACCTATGGCTATTGTGAGGTCACAGGGGAACCGATTGGTATCCGCCGGCTCGATGCGCGGCCCGTGGCGACGTTGTCCCTTGAGGCGCAGGAAAAGCATGAGCGGCGCGAAAAAGTTTATCGGGACGACTAGTTCGGGTGCGGGGTTTGTTGGAATAGTATAACGGCTGGTTGTTGCACAACCGACGGTTTTGTAACGGCATATGGCGGCTGTGCGGACTTTGCAGCCGTTGAAGGGTTTTGTATTGTAGGCTAATTGCAGCGGGACAAAGCTTGCGATCGGAGGCACTGATGAATTCACCCATTGGAACATCATTTCAAGCGACGGAGGTTGTCGACCTATACCTTTATCGACCACCATACCCTCAGAAGATTTTTAATCTTCTTACAGAATTAGCCCCGGGAAAAGAAAGTATCCTTGATTTGGGGTGCGGTCATGGGAAGATGGCTAGACCCATGTCACAATCGTTCAGCCGCGTTACAGCAGTTGACCCATCATCGCATATGATCGCGCTCGGAAAGTCCTTAGAGAACGGTACTTCTACAAATATTAACTGGGTCAAAGGATATGCCGAGGATGTTACTTTAACCGATAAATTCGATGTCATTGTCGCCGCGCTGAGTATCCATTGGATGGATCACAAAATACTGTTTCCCAAACTAACCAAGCATCTGAAGCAAAGTCACTTATTCGCCGTTATTGAAGGAGACGGCGCGTATAATCCGCCGTGGGAAAGTGATTGGCAGGAATTCTTGTCTCGGTGGGTGCCAAAGATTTCCGGACAACCGCTACATACTGATAAAAAACGATCTTTTTGGGAGGGGTATCGCGACTACGTTGATGTCAAAGATGAGTTTGAAGTCGTTTCCGAGCCTTTTCATCAAAGTCTCGATGACTTCGTCTTGTGCCAGCATTCGCGAGACACCTTCACGATATCCAAGCTTGGCGATCATCGGGCAACATTTTATGCCGAGTTGAAAGAACTGTTGACCCCTCATACGAGCCAAGATGGCAACTTGAACTTTAGGAGTTTCACAAAACTAACGGCGGCAACTATTCCGGATACTTAACCTATAACGGCTTGGAACATGTTGGTCCCAATTTAGCGAGTGTGCGGTTATTTTGAGCTCAATCCGGCCATTCGCTCACCGCTTTACTAGCTATGGGCGTGATTTCAAGCATTCACATCACGCCCGTCCCAGCTTTTAGATATTTTGCCTTACTCCTCCCCATACCGTTTCTTCAGGTGGGCGATGAAATAGTCGGGGTTCAGTGCTTCGCCGGTGGCGCTTTTCATCAAGTCTGGGGTTGAGAGACGCGATCCCTGTTGCCAGATGTTTTTGGAACGCCAGGCGTTGATGGCGCTATAATCGCCGGTTTCAATTTGTTCGGGGGCGTCCGGGATTTCTTTAACCAGCGCCGCCCATTGTTGGGCGGCCATCATCGCCCCCAGCGTATAGGAGGGGAAATAGCCAAACAGGCCAGCGGGCCAATGCACATCTTGCATGGGTCCATCGGGCATGTTGTCGCGCGTGGAAAGATCGAGATAATCTTGTATCTTGGCGTTCCATGCCTCTGGAATATCCTTCACCTGCATGGCGCCAGAAATCAAATCCTGTTCCATTTCATAGCGCATAATGACGTGCAGGGGATAGGTGACCTCGTCGGCATCCACGCGAATGAACCCGGCCTCAATCAGGTTGACATGGGCCAGTACGTCTTCAATTTCCCACCCTTCAAAAACATGGGTTCCAAGGTGTTTATCTACTTGGGGCATGGCCCATTTCCAAAACATGGGGGAACGGTTGATCTGCATTTCAACGAACAGGCTTTGACTTTCATGGATGCCCATGCCACGCGCCAGATTATGGGGCCAATGGGCGCTGGCGCGGGGCAGACCCTGTTCGTATTGGGCGTGGCCTGTTTCGTGTAAAATACCCATTAAGCCGGGTAAAAATGTGTCGGTTTGATAGCGGGTTGTCATACGAATATCGGTGGGCACACCGCCGCAAAAAGGGTGGTGGGAAGTGTCTAAACGGCCATGGGAAAAATCAAACCCCACCTGTTGCATGGCCGCATGACCGAGCGCGCGTTGTTTCTCGATCGGGAATGGGCCGTTAAGTGGTTTAAGCGGGCGTTTGCCATGGCGCTGTTTTTGAGTTTCCAAAGCCTCAGGCAAGAAAGATTTTAGGAAGGACTTCACTTGCGCAAATATGGGGTCAATTTCAGCCATGCGACTGCCCGGATCATATTGGTCGATCAACGCATCATAGGGGGCAAGGCCGGTTGCATCGGCGCGCATTTGTGCCTCTTCACGGGCGAAGTCAATAACCTCAGAAAGGAGGGGGGCTAAACTGTTCCAGTCCCCTCTGGCCCTTAATCCACGCCAAGCCTGTTCGCACATCATGGCACTTTTGGTTTTGCGGCCCACAAACTCAGCGGGCAGGCATGTGCGTTGTTGGTAAAGGCGTTTGAATTCTGCCAATCCTGCGGCCTGATCTACACTCAGATCTTGGTTTTGAGCGGTGTCGATCCAGTCAGCGATTTCTGGGGCGCTGGCCTTTTCATGTTCCATTGCCGCCAAAGTCGAGAGAGCTTCTGCCCGGGCTTCACCGCCCCCTGTGGGCATATTTGTGGATTCATCCGCGCCTAAAATGGCCATGGCGTGGGTCAGCGCGTGCAGGGTGTGGTTGAGAGTGTCGAGCTTTTCAAATGACATTGATATATACGTCCTCGTGTTTAATGCGTCTTGAGAATTTGGGCGGGCGTTGTTTATATTGAGTTTTGCTGAAAATTTGAAATCAGGCAAGCACTGAGATGTGAAATAGCGAAAAGGACGCGGCCAATTCGGGGGAATGCCACGTCCTTTTCTGGTTCCGGTACCCAAGGGTTAAACCCCTTATTTGCATTGATGGATCAATGGGGGGAGCCGGAGGGATTTTGATGCGTCATAGTCGGGGGAAGCGCACCAAAACCAAGAGTTTGATATTTAGTTTTTGCGAGGCTTAGAAGGGGAGGATTGCATCCAATACCTGTTGACCATAGCGGGGCTGTTGCACATCAGTGATTTGACCGCGGCCACCGTAGGCAATACGGGCTTCGGCAATTTTTGAGGAGGCGATGGTATTATCAGCGTTAATGTCCTCAGGCCGCACAATGCCCGCTACCACAAGGTCACGAATTTCAAAGTTTACGCGCACCTCCTGATGACCTTCAATAACTAGGTTCCCATTGGGAAGCACTTGCGTAATCACAGCCGCAACTTGGGTATTTAGGGTTTCCGAGCGATTAACCGAGCCGGTTCCGGCATCAGACACGCCAGAGTTTACGTCAATGGCCGTTGCAACGGGGACAGTTGGAACAATGGCGGTGAGGGCCGCGCCAAACAGTCCGCCAAGACCGGCATTGCTGGTTGAGGTGCGTCCACGTGTGGTTTGATTGTCGATTTGGGCTTTGTCGGAGATAACAACATTGACTGTTAGGATGTCGCCGACCCGATGGGCCCGTTGATCTTTGAAAAATCCACGCGCGCCGGAACGAAACAATGAATTTGCTTGATAAGAATCAATTCCCGGTTCTGGCATGGGCATGACAACGGGGCGATACCCGGCTTGTGCCACTGGGTTTTCAATGGCGGAAAGGGCGGGCGTTTGCCCGATTTGACTTAGCCGGTCAGCGGCGGAACATGCGCCCAATGTTGCGGCTAAGAGAAGTGCAGTTGCTAATTTTAAGATATTCATTTTGAAATTTCCCGAATTCAAGATCAAAGTGCGGCGACACGGGTGGACGTGGCGCTGATTTCTACGGTGCCGGCAGAGTTGGCAATGCCCTGCACGATGGTGTTGGATAAGAGATTGAGCACTGAAACAGTTTGGCCCGCCGCTGCATCGTTGAGGGCTTGTCCTTTAACGGTAAGCGTCATGGCGCCCGACTTAAGAAAAATGGTGACGATCTGATTGCGGGTAATAAGTTTGGGTTCCACAACATCGGCCAACCTGAGGGCCGTGCCGCCAAGTTGGTTGCGTAATAATTGACGTCCCACCAGCTGTTCAAGCATGGGGACACCGGCGCTCGTGGCAAACTGCAGAGGAACTGCGCGCATTTCGATATCGTTCAGTGAAAGGATCGAATCAACGGGAAGCGCCCGCACCAAATGGGGGGTGAGGATAGAAAAATCCAGACGACCCGCAATATCCACAGGGCGCCGTTGACCCTCTAGTTGAAACCGCGCCGAAAACTGGTTGTTCGCCGGGATAAAACGCAGGTTAGTCATGGTGACCGGTGTATCGCCTTCTTGCGCAAACAAAGAGCCAAGTTCAATGTTCAATGACGCGGTGAGGCTCATGGCATTTTGCATGATATTGCGTGATTTGAGATCATCGGCAATCAGTGCCTCAAAGGTTGTAATGTCAACGACCACACCGGCACGCGCAACGTTGACGCTGAAAAACCCTGGGTTCTCAAAGTTATCGATACCGATTTTGGCGGTTGCAACGCGAATACTTTGTAATGATACCTGACCAACTGTGCCGGGCGCTGGGGCTCTGAACAGGGCTTGTTCTGCAAGAAGCCCCGCATTGTCAAACATGTCCCCCACCGTGACGATGGGTGAGATAACTGTAATATTGTCTTTAAGGATTGGCGCGGCGATGGCACCGGTTGCAATTCCCAATGCGCCTAGGCCAATCAGGCAGATTTTCAGCAGTTTATTCATTATCTCTAGCTCCTAATCCTAGCGCATCTGGCTGACGGATGACATCATTTCATCGGCACCCGAAACAACGCGCGAATTCATTTCATAGGCGCGCTGGGCGGCAATCAGATCTGCAATTTCGGTAACGGCATTGACGTTGGCCAATTCCAGATACCCTTGCAGGGTTCCGCCATAACCTTCCGAGCCGGGAACGCCCACTTGGGCTGAACCACTAGCACCGGTTTCAACGAATAAGTTGTTCCCGATGGATTCAAGGCCGGTTTTGTTGACGAAGCGGGCGAGTTGGATTTGCCCCAAATTTGTGGCCGTTGCATCATTACCTAGGAAGGCTTCGACAACGCCATCATCTGAGATGGAAACGGACCGTGCCGTGTCGGGAATGACGATGCCGGGTTGAACCTCGTAACCATCAATTGTGACCAGTTTGCCAGTGTTGTCGCGTTCAAACGCGCCATCCCGTGTGTATCCGGTGCGCCCGTCTGGCATGGAAATTACAAACAGGCCTTCGCCTCTGATTGCAATATCTAGCTCTTTTTGGGTTGGCTCAACACTGCCCTGACTCATGATGCGGGCTGTGGTTGCGGTTTTTACGCCGGAGCCGATTTCAATGCCCACAGGCACTTGAGTGCCAGCCGCGGAAGTGGCGGCACCAGCGCGACGATAGGTTTGATAAATCAGATCTTGAAATTCGGCGCGCTGGCGTTTGTAACCCGTTATGCGCATGTTGGCGATGTTATTGGAAATAACTTCAACGTTGCGCTCCTGGGCGGCCATGCCTGATGCGGCAGTATAAAGGGCTTTCATGGCTGATCTCCTGACTTAAAAATTAACTTGATGGGTTGCCCAAAACGCTAATCGCCTGCGAGCGAAGCTCGTCTTGTTTTTTCAGCATTTGTGACATGGATTGATAGGACCGGTTGACCCGGATCATTTCTGCGATGGCGATAACCCCGGAAACATTGGAACGCTCTAGCGCCCCTTGGATGACGCGGGTTGTGGATGCGGCGAGGGGGTCGCCCCCGGAAAACAGATTGTCACCTTCTCGGACTAAGGCCTGCGGGTTTTCAAATTCTACGATGCGCAAAGTGCCTTTGTTACCGGCGCTGGTTAAAATTGAACCATCTTCGTTGAACTGAATATCTGTTTCTTCTGGACCGAATCGAATCTGTCCACCTTGGGATAAAATCGGGTTTCCACTATTGTCGACTAACAGGCCAGTGTTATCAATTTTGAGGGCACCGGCCTTGGTATATCGCTCTCCGCCGGGGGTTTGAACGGTTAAAAACCCCTTTCCTTGAAGCGCAACATCGAGAAAATTTCCGGTTTGAGCGATGGCACCGCCGGAAAAATCATTGGCCGTGGCCCAATCTTGAGTATAGCTAAGTGGTTGATCTGAATAGGCAAAATCATTGTGTGAGGCAACGGGCATCACATATTCTTCAAACAACAGGCTTTGAGCCTTGAAGCCATCGGTGTTTATGTTGGCCACGTTGTTAGCGATGACGCTCATTTGGTGTTTGAGCGCGACCTGACGCGATAATCCTATGAGTTGCGCATTTTCCATGTGGCGCTTTCCCCTAATTGTTTTTTGGCATTGCAACTTCCCCAAGCTGCAGCCTGCTAACTACATTGCACAGAGTGTGCCAACTGAATAAATGCAATTAAAACAAATAGTTAAGTAGTTTTGTGTAATTCCTTTACGGTGAGGGGGCTGAGGGACGGGCAATTTTTACCGGGCAAAAATTGCCGAGGAAAGGCAAATCGTAACCATTCGTTAACCATCGCAGGATTAGCTGGTGCAACGAGGAAGTGTGGGTATAGGCGGAGCATTTTGTGCAAGGCGACAACCCTAAGTGAAGAAGCGCTAAAAAATGGCTGAAAATGCGGTTGCAGAAATAGAAGAAGATGCTGACCCTGAAAACCCTGATGTGGAGGGTGCAGAAGGTGAAGATGATGAGGCGGCGGGCAAAAAGAAGAAGCTGAAACTCCTTATTATTGCGGCGATCGGTATTGTGGTCATTCTTGGGGTCGCTGCCGGGGCATATTTTATGTTCTTTTCGGGCGGGGGCGAAGAAGATGGTGCGCCAGAAGTGATTGCTGCGCCGGAAACGTTTTTCTATGAACTGCCAAAAATGGTGGTCAACTTAAGTTCAGAGTCCGGTTCAGAGCAGTTCTTGAAACTCAGCGTTGCGCTTGAGGTTGCTGATGAAACCATGATTGAAGCAATTGAGCCGCGCTTGGCGCGAGTGCTTGATGCTTTTCAGGTATATTTGCGCGAGCTGCGGGTGAGTGACCTTGAGGGGTCAGCCGGTATCTATCGTTTGAAAGAGGAATTGCGTCGTCGGGTGAATTTGGCCCTGTATCCGGTGCAGATCGAGAGCATCCTTTTCAAAGAAATCCTGGTGCAATAGGAGGTTTTGATGGCCGATACTGACGAAGCTGACAAACTCGCCGCCGAATGGGGCCTAGATATGGATGATGACACTGCAGGCGATGCCGGCGGTGACGATGATACCGATGATGCCATGGCCGCTGAATGGGCGGCTATGATTGATGGGGATGGGGACGTTGAAGAATCTGATGGCATTGACCGGGTTCTAAATCAGGACGAAATTGATAATCTTTTGGGGTTCGACCCAAGTGCCGCCGAGGGGGTTGAACTTACCGGCGTTCAAGCGCTGATAAATTCTGCTCTGGTTTCGTATGAACGTTTGCCAATGCTGGAAATTGTATTTGATCGTTTGGTTCGATTGGCGACAACTTCTTTGCGTAATTTTACGCAGGACAATGTGGAAGTTTCCCTTGATTCTATTACATCGGTGCGTTTCGGAGATTATCTGAATTCAATTCCTTTACCTGCGATCCTCTCGGTCATCAAAGCCGAGGAATGGGACAATTTTGGCCTCTTAACAATCGATAGTGGTCTTATTTACTCCATGATCGATGTTTTGTTGGGCGGACGCCGGGGTAACGGTGTGATACGCGTTGAAGGGCGTCCCTATACAACCATTGAGCTGTCCCTATCACGTCGGTTGATTGAGGTGATATTAGAAGACACCAAAAAGGCATTTGAACCCCTAACGCAGGTTACATTCAGCCTTGAGCGTTTAGAAACCAACCCTCGGTTTGCCGCTATTTCGCGTCCGGCCAATGCGGCAATTCTCATTGAATTGCGCATTGATATGGATGATCGGGGGGGCAAGGTTGAAATTCTGTTGCCCTACGCAACGATCGAGCCAATCCGTGAACAATTATTGCAGATGTTTATGGGGGAAAAATTTGGGCGGGATGCGACCTGGGAAGGGCATTTGGCGACTGAAGTTTATGGGGCAGATACGCATATTGAGGCGGTGCTCAAGGAAATGGAATTGCCACTATCTAGGATGCTTAATTTGAAGAAGGGTGAAACAATTATGTTTGATCAGTCCCCCTCTGACCCCATCACTATTCGTTCAGGTGGCGTAGATGTGACCGAAGCCATCATGGGGCATATCGGAAACAATGTTTCAGTGCGCGTCACGCGCCCCATCAACCCAACAACTGTAACCATGGCTGTGTTTGAAGCCATGGATGAAAACGCGGAGACAGCTTAATGCCTACCTTTTCCTTTGCTTTTGCTATTGAAAGTATTGTTGCAATTTTGCTCCTTATAACAATAGGTTATTGTTATGTGCTGAATAAGCGCTTGATGAGTTTGCGTGCGGATAAAGACACCATGCGTGACATGATTGCAGACTTGGTTGCGGCGACAAATATGGCAAACAGCGCCATTGGACAATTACGCGAAGTTGCCGGGGAAGCGGACAATGTATTGAATTCTCGGCTCGAAGAGGCAGAGAAATTTAGCATTGAATTGGCAAATCATGTGATTTCCGGGCAAGGGGTCGTTGAAAAAATTGCTAAAATTACCAGCGCCGCGCGCCATTCAGAAACAATTGCTCGGGTTGATCCTCGGCGGGCCAACATGGCGTTGGAGCAGTTAAACCTGCACGATAAAAGGAAAGGTCGCGCGGCGTGAAATCTATTCGACTTATTCCCATTGTCCTGATGGCGGCAACGGCACTATTTCTGCTTAAGGGAATAGGACTGTTGAGCAATGGTGGATACGTGCTTTTGGGTAGTGGTCAAGCCCAGGCGCAATCATCAACCCAAACTCCAGGTCAAGATGGGGCATCGACGCAGAGCGATATGGCGCTTTCGACGATTGAAGAGGCGGCGGCCGAGCGGGCGGCCAGTACACTATTTGACGAAAATGAGACACCGGCAAATAATTCAGAACAAGCTGATGCATTGCCCACCATTGAAAATTCTATGGGGGAGACGGCTCCCTTTAGTACCGACGCAGGTATTGTCAATACTGAGGAGGCTGTTTTGCAACGGCTAAGCGAGCGGCGCGCGCAGTTGGATGCCCGTGAAAACGCTTTGGCATTGCAAGAGGGGCTGATTTTAGCAGCTGAGACCCGTATGCAAGAGCGTATTGATAATTTGCAAATCATCGAAGGACGCGTGCAAGCGCTTATTGATAAGTATAATTCACAAGGTGAAGAACAGTTTGATGCGTTGGTGAGCATGTATGCCAACATGAAATCATCAGATGCGGCGAAAGTGTTCAATGCTTTGAATATGGATATATTGTTGCGCATCGCAACTAAAATGAGCCCACGGAAAATGTCTCCCATATTGGCTGATATGACCGTTGAACGGGCCCAATTGCTAACCGTGCGTATGGCAACGGCTCAGACATCCCTTGGTGAAATGGATACTACCGGTGAAGCCATGGGACAACCCATGGATGAATTGCCCCAGATCGTTGGGCAATAATTCCTCAACGCGTTGTAGACACTGCAGGGAATGCCAATGCGATAAACTGAGCCTAGTTAATGAAGGGTTTGAAGCTTAAGTTTAGGAGAAGTTAAGCGGTTTGTCCTATTGTTTGGCGAATGTGCAGGTTTAATTGTGCCAAAAATGGAAAGCGCGCAGGAATACCTGACTAACTTTGACGTAAAATCTTCCAAATCAATGCAGTTGATGGGGGAGAATTATTGCTAGGGCATGCGACCAGAATATGCGGATTTTTCAGTTGAAATTGATGGGAAGAATAGCGCAATCCTTGCTGGTTGCGTTTCTGTTTGTTTTTCTAGTCGTCCCCACAAGCCTTGCTCAGGTAAATGTCGAGGTTAGCGCTCAGCAGATGGACGGCTTTGGTCGAATTGTTCTGAAATTTGCCAATCGATTTGATTTGCCAGCCTATGAGCTTAATTCTGAAAATGGTGTGCTTTCCATTGAATTTAGCGATGCTGTTCAGGTTGTACTGCCTGACATTAGTGGTTCTTTGCCCCAATTTGTTTCAGTCTCGCGGGTAGATCCAGATCGAAAAGGCATACGTTTTGGTTTGAAAAGCGAAGTGAATGTCAATCGGCTTGAGGCTGGTGGCTTGTTGTTTCTAGATTTTCTACCCTTGAACTGGCAAGGGTTACCCCCTGGTTTGCCGGAGGAAGTTGTTGCAGAACTTGCTCAACGCTCACAGGAAGCTGCGGAGCTGGCCGAACTTGAACGTCGCATTGAGTTTGCTCTGGTTCATAATCCTGAGGCCCATATAAATGTTGGGCGGCATCCCACGTTTATCCGTATTGTATTTGACTGGACGGAGGATACAAAAGTCGATTTTTCCAGGGAAGATGGATCAGCACGGTTGGAGTTTCACTGGCCGGTTGAACTCGACCTTTATGCGTTACTTTCAGACCTTCCCCCGGAGATAATTAGCGCCAGTACCCGTAAAATGGTGGGAAGTAATGTCGTTGAATTTACGTTAAGCGAAGGTGTCGTTCCACGATTTTTTAAGAATACCGATCGGCAATATGTTCTGGATATAGATCTGATTGAGCCAGATACTGATACAATTAGCCCAGAGGCGCTGTTGGCCGCCGCCCAAGCCGATCGGCTGGCCCGTGATATGGAAATGGCCGCCTTGGCGCTGGAGCAAGTTGAGTTATCCGATGGTCCAATGAGTGTGCCCGTCACTGACCAAACTGAATTGACACCACAGATTAGTAAAATCGGTTCAACGGTTCGCATT
>JAJRRG010000214.1 GCA_024279675.1 Alphaproteobacteria bacterium | reverse complement strand
TTTGCACCAACACGGATATTCAAAAAAATTTCAGACTTAAGCATAAGCATCTCTTGCAATTGAATCCCTTCATAACCCAATTAGCACATTTTTTATACAATGTTTTACACCATGGTTGAGACACTCTTAAGAATACCAACCCAGCCCCGATTACATATGCGCTTAAATCCCCCCCCACACAATCCAATCCCTCAATTTACGCAACTCCCCCTAGGTAGAACAACAAATAGACTTGCTAGGGAATTACCAATCATATAAAGACATCTTTATATCAATAGTGATTTGCTTTTATTCAAGTGGAAAGAACAGGCTCAAAACCCATGTCAAAACTTACTCAACTCCTTGAAGAAAAAGATTTTTTACTCGCTGATGGCGCAACGGGCACCAATTTGTTTGACATGGGACTGGAAGCTGGCATGGCGCCGGACGTATGGAATATAACTCTGCCAGCAAACATTACAGCCCTACATCAGTCGTTTATTGACGCGGGTTCAGATATTCTAGTGACCAATAGTTTTGGTGCCTCAGCTCGCCGCTTACACTTGCACAATCTGCACCACAAGGTGCATGAGATAAACGCTCGTGCCGCCGAAATTGCGGCCGAAGCCGCCGCCAATGCCGGTCGGCCCATTGTAATCGCTGGCTCCGTTGGCCCCACGGGCGACCTGTTTGCGCCCTTGGGCGAATTGACCTACGTACAAGCCGTTGAGGTATTTATCGAGCAGATTAAAGGGCTAAAGGCCGGGGGAGCAGATGTTGCCTGGATTGAAACCATGTCCGCCCCCGAAGAAATTGACGCCTCCATTGAAGCCGCCATTGAGGTTGGGCTTCCTTTTACTGTGACTGCAAGTTTTGATACTGCGGGTAAAACCATGATGGGGCTGGCCCCTGCAGACTTTGGCACCACAATGGGCAAAAAATCCCCACGCCCTGAGGCCATTGGTTCTAATTGTGGTGTCGGTGCCGCAGATTTACTTTTCGCCCTGCTTTCCTTAACTGGCACAGCCGGGGACATACCGGTTATTGCCAAGGCCAATGCGGGCATTCCACAGATTAAGGGCGACCAAGTGCAATATTCCGGATCCCCCAACTTGATGGAAGATTATGCGCGTCTGGCCATTGATGTGGGCGCACGCATTATTGGCGGTTGTTGTGGCAATTCCCCCGAGCACGTTGCGCGCATGCGCAAAGGTCTGGATACCCACACCAAGGGGCCAAAACCCAGCCGAGAAGAACTTGAAGAACGCCTAGGGGCGCTCGTTGCCCCCCCAAGTACAAAAGTTGCCGGTGAAGGTCGCCGCCCGCGACGCCGCACGGCCAAATAGCACAATTACTAACTTCGCTTACGAAAAAGTCTTTGTTCAGACAAATTTGCTACAACACGCGCAAATTAAACCGATGCCGGAGACCACATAAATGTCAGATGATGAAATCAACCTATCCGAACTGGACGATGCAGAACTTTCAGAGCAAATGCAGGATGACCTGTATGATGGTTTGAAAGAAGAAGTGTCCGAAGGCGTAAACATCCTTCTGGCGCGAGACTGGGCACCCTATGACGTGCTGACAAAAGTTCTGGTGCAGGGCATGAAGGCTGTGGGCGATGATTTCCGTGACGGTATATTGTTTGTTCCCGAAGTTTTGCTGGCCGCCGGTTCCATGAAGGGGGGCATGGCCATTCTGCGCCCGCTCCTGATTGAAACAGGGGCACCAAAACTTGGCAAAATGGTTGTCGGCACCGTTAAAGGCGACATTCACGATATCGGCAAAAACCTGGTCGGAATGATGATGGAAGGGGCAGGATTTGAGGTCATTGATCTGGGTATCAATACGGATGCGGATCAATTCATGGCCGCAATCGAAGAACATAAGCCAGACATTTTGGGCATGTCCGCCCTGCTCACCACCACCATGACCTATATGAAAGTTGTCATTGAAACCCTCAAGGAAAAGGGCATTCGTGACCAATTGGTGGTGATTGTAGGCGGTGCGCCCCTCAATGAGGAATTTGGCGATGCCATTGGTGCCGATGCCTATTGCAAGGACGCAGCAGTCGCCGTGGAAACAGCAAAACGTCTTGTGACGCAGCGGAGCGCTTGAGTGAACAGATTGGCACCCATTTCCGGACATAAATTGCCTTTGACACAAAGTGATTTCCCTACCCATAAAAAGTTAGGGATTATTGCCTGTGGTGCGCTGGCACGCGAAATTGAAGCGATCATCAAAGCCAACAATTTCACGCATATTATCGTGCAATACCTGCCGGCAAAACTGCACAATACCCCCACACAAATTCCTGAAGCGGTTGATGCAGCCTTAAGCGAAATGGCGCCCCAATGTGACACGATGTTCGTGGCCTATGGGGATTGCGGCACCGCAGGAAAACTAGATGTTATACTTGAAAAACATGGTGTAACCCGTTTGAATGGATACCATTGTTATGAGTTTTTTGCCGGATCAAATAAATTTGAGTCACTGCATGATGCACAACCGGGCACATTTTATCTAACTGATTATCTAGCCCGTCAGTTTGACACTTTGGTCTATAAACCCCTTGGCTTGGATCGACACCCCCAGCTTTTGAGCGAATATTTTGGCAATTACACGCGCCTGATCTATCTGGCCCAAAGTGATGACAAAGACCTTGAGGTAAAAGCCCGCGATGCGGCAAGGCGTCTCGGACTTAAATTTGAAAAAATTACCACCGGGTTTGGCCAATTAGAAACGGAACTCATGGCCTTTGCCCAAAACCCCATCCCTCATGTGAGCGAGCAATAAACCATGGCTGAGGCAAACATTATTTACTGGCGCGATATCCCCACCCAGATTGTCGCGGGCAAAGGTCGCAAGGCGATCAAACGCCAATTGGCTGACCGGTTTATGGTCGCCGTAGACAAGGCCGCAATGAATGGGAACGCCTCGGACACAGATGCCTATCTCGCAGAATGGCGCAAGGCCCCCCACCCGCTTGACGACAATCTTGCTACGGCGGAGGCCGTGGAAAGCCTGGCCCTTAAGTTTGAGGAGGATTATTCCAATTCCCGCCTTGCAGACATAGTCCGCAATAACGGCCACATTCCAGAAACAAAATGATCTTTTTCAGAACAATCTGATTCTGAATAATTCTAAAACCAAATAATTCCCTCTTATCCTTGGAGCTTTTTATGACCCGGACCATCCTTTCTTCCCCGACCAAAGAAGTCATCATTGGCTTTGACCAGCCCTTTTGTGTGATTGGTGAACGCATCAACCCCACAGGCCGCAAATTGCTGGCCGCTGAAATGAAAGAGGGCAATTATTCACGGGTTGAAGCAGATGCGCTGGCCCAGGTAGCCGCCGGGGCCACGGTACTGGACATTAATGCCGGCATCCCCCTCGCCGATGAACCAAAAATCCTTGCCGACTGCATCAAGTTGGTGCAATCGATTACGGACGTGCCCCTGTCCATTGATAGCTCCATTATCGATGCGCTGGAGGCTGGATTATCTGTCTATCAGGGCAAGGCCCTTGTGAACTCGGTCACCGGCGAAGACGAAAGTCTTGAGCGCGTTTTGCCGTTGATCAAAAAGTACGGCGCGGCGGTTGTCGCCATTTCCAACGATGAAACGGGCATATCCACCGACCCGGACGTGCGCTATGCCGTGGCCAAAAAAATTGTTGAACGCGCCGCCGATTATGGCATTCCCCGTGAAGACGTCGTCGTCGACCCGTTAGTCATGCCTGTTGGCGCTATGAACGACGCGGGTTTGCAGGTGTTTGCGCTAGTGCGCCGCCTGCGCGAAGAACTTAAGGTCAACACCACCTGCGGCGCTTCCAATGTGGGCTTTGGTGTACCCAATCGCCATGCACTCACCGGACATTTCATCTCAATGGCGGCCGCCATGGGCATGACTTCAGCGATCATGAGCCCACTCCATGCTGAACAAATGACCGCAGTACAGGCCGCAAATGTCCTTAACGGCCACGACCCGGATTGTTCCGTATGGCTGGCTAAAAACCGCCCCCCCGCCCCAGAAGGCGAGACAGGAAGTCGTGGACGACGCGGTGGGCGCAGAAGACGCGGATAGGCAAAACTATGACGAGCACGCAAAAAGCGCACATTGTTTTCCAACCGTCGGGCAAAAGCGGTGAGTTTACCCATGGGACAAAGGTGCTGGATGCGGCGCGGGAACTCGGGGTGAATATCGAGAGCGTGTGCGGGGGGCGCGGCATATGTGGCAAGTGCCAGATTAGCGTTGCCACCGGCCAGTTTGCCAAGTTCGCCATCACCAGCCATGAGGATAATTTAAGCCCGCGCGGTGCCATTGAGCAACGCTATGATGAGAAGCGTGGCCTTGCTGAGGACCGCCGCCTGTCCTGCACAGCACAGATTGAGGGCAATTTGGTTATTGATGTGCCATCCGCCTCAATTATCGCCGGGCAAACTATTCGCAAGGACGGGTCCACGGCAGGTATGGTGCGCAATCCAGCGCTGAAATTATGCTATGTGGAACTCACAGCCCCTGACATGAACACGCCGATAGGTGATGCGGATCGACTTAAAGAAGAAATAGAAAAAACGTTTGATATCAATTCACTACATATTCCTTTTAATCTTATACATAAAATACAAGCAACCCTCGCCAAATCCGACTGGAAGGTAACTGCATGCGTTGACATGTCAGGCCAGACCCCTGAAATTATTGCATTATTTCCCGGATTTACGGACGTCCTTATGGGGGTAGCTGTGGATATTGGTTCGACAACCGTCGCCGCCCATCTGGTGGATTTAATGGACGGAAAAATCCTTGCCACGGCTGGGCGCGCCAATCCGCAAATCCGCTTCGGCGAAGATCTGATGAGCCGAGTGTCCTACGTGATGATGAATGATGACGGGCAACAAAAACTGACCACAAGCATTCGCCAATGCATCAATGAATTGGTGGATGAATTGCTTGAAACATCCGATCGTGAGCGCGCTCATCTGCTTGAAGCCGTGTTTGTGGCCAACCCGGTGATGCAGCATTTATTTTTAGGCCTTGATCCCACGCCCCTAGGTCTGGCCCCGTTTAACCCCGCCATTTCAAGCGCCGTGAGAACATTAGCGAACGACCTTGATCTAAACCTTGGGGATGGGGCGCAAATTTACTTCCTGCCCATTGTCGCAGGGCATGTGGGCGCAGATGCGGCGGCTGTTATCCGGTCAGAACGGCCCGAACTTGAAAATGACCCGGTACTCATTGTTGACGTGGGAACCAATGCGGAAATTATGCTTTGGGACGGCGCAAAAATTTATGCCGCCTCTTCCCCCACCGGCCCAGCCCTTGAGGGGGCAGAAATATCCTCAGGGCAACGGGCGGCCCCCGGCGCCATCGAACGCATTCGTATCGACAAGGGAACACTGCAACCGCGTTATCAGATTATCGGCTCCTCCCTTTGGTCAAACGAGGAAGGCTTTGCCGAGGCGACCATCAAAACAGGCGTAACGGGTTTATGCGGTTCAGCCATCGTTGAAATTGTGGGCGAAATGTTACGTGCGGGGATTGTTTCACCCGACGGGATTATCCGCGCACCGGCAAACGCGTCCGAAGAAAAACGGCTCATTCCCAACGGGCGCACATTCTCCTATGTGGTGAAACAGGATGGCTCCCATCTAGATGGCACCCATCTAGATGGTCCGCACCTTGCCATTACCCAAAATGATATTCGCGCCATACAGTTGGCGAAATCCGCCCTCTATGCGGGGGTGAAATTATTGCTCGACAAGGCTGGTTTGCAAAGCATATCCGACATCCGATTGGCTGGGGCCTTCGGCTCCTATATCGATACCCCGTACGCCCTATTGTTGGGCCTCATTCCTGATACCGAACATGAGCGAGTTAAGGGCGTGGGCAATGCCGCAGGACAGGGCGCACTCATGGCCCTGTTGGATATGTCTGAGCGCACAAAAATCGAACAATTGGTGCTTGAAATTGAAAAAATTGAAACAGCATTAGAGCCTGAATTTCAAACCCATTTTGTCAATGCGATGGGCATTCCCAATTCCGTAGATCCCTTTATCGCAACGCGCAAACATTTTGCCATGGCGCCTTTAGAAGTTCGCGCCACAAGTGGCGCAAAAAAGCGGCGCGGGGGCCGCAGAAGCAGATAACGATTATTTTGGAGCCTGAATGTTAACCCCTGCCCCTCGTAATCCCTTTGAAACTGCACGCGCCAAATCCAGCGCCGCCACATTATCCCCGTGTAGGCACAAGGATTGAGCATGGGAGGGCAATAACGTGCCCTCCTGACTGCGAATGAATCTATCCAAAACAATACCGAGCGCCTGATTTAGGGCCGCCTCTGGGTCAACAATCACCGCACCCGCCTTTGAACGATCAACCAACAGCCCGTGATCTGTATATGTGCGATCAACAAATGCCTCGGCGATTGTTGTCAGGCCCATTTTTGCAGCCACACGCAATTGCACAGAATTATCCAGCGCCATAATAGCCAAATCCGGGAACGACGCTTTCAGCGCGCAAAATATGGTACGCGCAAAGCTCTCATCCAGCGAGGCCCAATTATACAACGCCCCCTGTAATTTGATGTATCGTATGGGGTGCCGCACCTCATCGGCAATTTGAGATATGGTTTTGACTTGCTCAACCACCTGTTGCGCTACAATTTCAGGGGCAATATCAAGCTTTATCCGGCCAAAGTTCTCCCTATCCACAAAGCCCGGATGCGCCCCTGCAACAACATTACAACGTTTAGCCGCCATCAGGGTCGCGCGCATTGTCCCCTCGTCCCCCGCATGCCCACCACAGGCAATCGACGCGCTGGATATGATGCCCATCAATTGGTCGTCAAACCCCTGCCCTTCCCCAAGGTCGGCGTTAAGATCAATACTGCGGTCACTAGCTTTACTCATCGCGCTCTCTTTGCAGCATGCTTAGCAAAGATGTCATCAAGTATTCCATGGGCCTTGTCGATGGTTACGGGTGAAAACCGCACCCTTGTGCCGGGTCGCAATTGGGCAAATGTACTAATGTCAGAACTAATAAGGGTGCCAATCCGAGGGTACCCCCCCGTCGGTTGATGGTCGCGCATCAGGACGACGGGTGTACCGTCGCCAATAATCTGAATATCTCCGGGCACCACCGCATCGGAAACCAGCGATAGGTTTTGCCGGTCTTGAAATACTTTGGCCTTGTCCACCAAACGCACCCCCATGCGATCAAGCAAAGGGGAAATGGCAAATTCTTCAGAAATAAACAGTTTGCGAATATGCAAAGGGAACAAGTCTGCATGTAGTCCCCAGATAAAGCGAATAGGTTCTGGCTGGGCATTTTCTTCTGCCAAAGCCTCTAAGCTTGGCATTTTCACACCACGCCCACGGTCCCCAACAGCGCCCTCAGAAGGTGAGCACGCCACAAGGGCTAGCTTGTCCCCGGATTTGAGCGAACGCCCCTTATACCCCCCGATATGGGCGATTGAATTGGTCGCACAACTGCCAATCACCTGGGGAACATCTATTTCCCTATCAAACCGAATAGTTGCATAATTCCCCTTGGCCCCCGGAACAATTTCAACACTGTCCCCATCAACAAGTTGATGCGCCCGTTCCCAGTTCTGAGAGACATTATTGATTTTGAGGTTAAAAGATCCGCCGCAAAACGCGGCCACAATTGGCGTGCCTTTCACGCGAAAAGCGTGCCGCCCGGTTGCACATTCAACAACACTATTGCCCGCAGGTCGGCCCACATCATTGAGCAAATCACCCGCTCGATCATAGGCGTCCATATCCATGGGGCCAGAGGCTGCAACACCATAGGAAAGCGCCCCAAACCGCCCCTTGTCTTGCACACTCACCAGCGGCCCAGCGTGAATAAACTCTATCTTGGTCATGACGCCATTAGTCACTGTTTCACTAGTCATTGCTTCTGCCCCCCTGAGAAAGACACAATGTCCCCGGCTTGTAATTTGATGGGCGGATTTTTAGAAACAGCAAAATTTCTGAATTTTGTTCGCCCAATCACATGCCAACCCGTGGGGACATGGGTTGCGGTGATTGCTGTCTGCCCCGCAGCGAATATGATTGATCCGGGCGGCACTTTTGCATGCAAACTGGTACGACGCGCAATTTGCAATTCTGGTACGTGCAGCCCGCAATAAACAAAACCCGGCGCAAAACCTGTGGCCAACACCCGTAATTGCGCCTGATTATGCGCCTTGATAAAGGCAGTGGCACTTAGTCCACATTGCGCAGCGACAAAGTCCAAATCCGGGCCCTCAGCTCCCCCATAAACCACCTCAAGATCAATTGATTTATTGCTGGCGAGTGCGGTGATGTCGGGTTCGCATAGGGCCAACCGAACGGCGTTTGAAAGGGCAAAAAAGCCAATTTTTTGTGGGTCATAACGTATCAATACCGATACCAGCGTTGGGCTAACTTCTTCGACACCATCAAGATCAGCACTAATCAAGCACCGGGTGGCGGTAATTGCCCGTAAATTCACATCTTCGCCCAGATGCGTGCCAAAGCGTACCAAAAGCGCCCGGTCACCAAGGGGCAGTAGCATCGGCTTTGCGCCCCCTCCTCCAACGCGCATACGATCATAACTAACCACAACAACCCCTCAAACCAATTCCCAAGCTAATTCAGTGGCTAGAACTTACATGTCAGAGGTAATAAAGCATCAAAAAAATCTAACCGCGCAGATATATCAATTTTTTGGATTTACGTTTCACAGTCCAACGAATAGCCCGTGCCGCGCACAGTTCTAATTGGGTCCATATGCTCGACCTGCTTTAGGGCCTTACGCAATCGCCCGATGTGCACATCAACCGTGCGATAGTCCACATCCGCATCAACACCCCATACCCGATCCAACAATCGCTCCCGGCTCCACACCCGCTTGGGCTTTTCCATAAAAGTTATCAGTAAGCGAAATTCGATGGGGCCGAGTTTAATTTTTTTGCCATTGCGCACCACCTTATGTTGTTCGCTATCAAGAATAAGATCACCAAAAGTTAGAATTTCACCCACGCTGCCCGGGCGCGTTCGACGCAACATGGCCCTCACGCGCGCAATCAACTCTTTGATGGAATAGGGTTTGACGACGAAATCATCCGCCCCCATGTCAAACCCGCGAATACGATCAACTTCTTCACCGCGCGCTGTCAGCAAAATGATAGGAATTTTCCGGGTTGCCTTCTTTTTTTTAAGCTGTCGACACACTTCAATTCCAGAAATATTGGGCAACATCCAGTCCAGAACAATCAAATCCGGCACATGCCCTTTGGCCAGTTCCAGCCCCTCTTCGCCATCCACGGCTCGAAGAATGCGGTAACCTTCATTCTCCAAATTATAGGCTACAAGCTCCATCTGAGCGGGTTCATCTTCAACAATTAGAACCAAAGGTTTGGACTGCTTACCCATCAGACATCATCCTCTTTTTATTATGTTCAGAAATCATCATAATAAATCCCTATCCGATCTTGCCGGTAATGTAGTTTTGTGTGCGTTCATCATTTGGCGATGTAAAGGTGGTTTTGGTATTGCCATATTCCACCAGCTCACCCATATGAAAAAATGCAGTAAACTGAGAAACCCGCGCCGCCTGTTGCATCGAATGGGTTACAATAATAATCGTATAGTTCGTCGACAAATCGCCGATTAGCTCTTCAATTTTTGCAGTTGCAATAGGATCAAGAGCCGACGCTGGTTCATCCATCAGCACGATTCTTGGCTCAACCGCAATGGCACGCGCAATGCAAAGCCGCTGTTGTTGCCCCCCGGATAGGCCCGTACCCGGTTGTTCCAATCGATCTTTCACCTCATCCCAAAGCGCCGCCTTCCTTAAAGAAAGCTCCACCCGGTCAGCAAGTTCGCTTTTATTATTTGTCAGGCCATGAATACGCATCCCATAGGCAACATTTTCAAAAATTGATTTAGGAAACGGATTGGGCTTTTGAAACACCATGCCAACGTGGGCGCGCAAGGCGACCACATCCACTTCAGGGCTATAAATATCCTGTCCGTCAACTTCGATATTTCCCTCAACCCGACAAATATCAATAAGATCATTCATCCGATTTATACATTTGAGAAATGTTGTTTTGCCACACCCCGAAGGGCCGATAAATGAGGTCACACGGTTTTTAGCGACATCGAGCGAAATATTTTTCAGAGCCTGCTTGCCAGCGTAATAGACGTTGACATTTTTGGCACTCACGATGCTTGCTGAAGGGGCAAGTATGGCATTTTCGACCATGTCCTGAATTTCAGCCGTCCGAATTTGAACTGTCATATTCATATTACCCTTGTTAAAAACGTTGTCGATGTTTGGATCGCAGAATGATCGCAATCAGGTTCATCAGAACCAAGAACACCAGAAGAACAATGATTGCGGCGGATGTCTTCTCTAAAAATGCCCGCTCAGGACTATCGGCCCACAGGAATATTTGCACAGGTAATGCGGTCGCGGGCGCTAGAATCGAATTGGGGACATCAACAATAAACGCCACCATGCCAATCATCAGCAAGGGCGCTGTTTCCCCAAGCGCACGTGCCATACCAACAATTGCCCCCGTCAACATGCCCGGTAAGGCCAAAGGCACCACATGATGAAACACCGTTTGAATTTGGGTTGCCCCCACCCCAAGCGCCGCTTCGCGAATCGAAGGGGAAACAGATCGAAGCGCGGCGCGTGAGGCAATAATAATTGTTGGCAGCGTCATCAAAGCCAACACAAGCCCCCCAACCAATGGCGAGGATCGTGGCATGCCAAATGTGTTTAGAAAAATCGTCAGGCCCAGTATCCCAAAAACAATGGAGGGAACCGCAGCCAAATTGGTGATATTCACCTCAATTATGTCACCCCAACGGCTCTGTGGAATGAACTCCTCTAGAAAAATTGCTGAAAATATACCGATCGGGAAAGCAATCAAAAACGTAATCAACAGGGTAAAAGCAGTTCCCGTTAGCGAACTCAATATCCCCGCCAACTCCGGCTCCCGAGAATCCCCCGCTGTGAAAAACCGGGTGTTAAAACGGGTTTCGATGTTCTGATTGCGTTCAAAAATGCGCACCCATGCAACCTCTTGCGCGTTCAAACGCCCCGCATTTCCCTTTTCATCAATTGTAATATTACCTTTGAAAAACAAATCCACATCATCAGATGCGATAAACCAGAGTTTATGTGTCTGACCAATATGCGCAGGGTTATTTACAACAAAATTCTTTAGGGAGAAGGAGGCCTCAGCACTTACAAGACGGTATAATTCGCGTTTTTCCCGCCTATCTGTAATGTCAGGGAATGCCTTACGCAGACTTGCTTTTATGATGGCATCATAATCCGCTTTTTCAGGGAAAGCGGGATCAATCTCGTTGTGGGAAAGGTCAACATCAAACGCGATATGGGTTTGCTTGAGAGCACCCGCACCCATCATCGCGATACTTCCCACCATGAACACCAAAAATCCTATGGCAATAATAATGGCAATACGCCCCATCCACTGAAAACGCATCTCAGCCGCATGCCTCTTTCTTGATTTAGAACTGCGCATAACAAATGAATTAGTCATATTGCTCTCGATAATGTTTGACTATTTTTTGGGCAATAATGTTGAGGATAAGCGTCACCACAAACAACAAAAGACCAAGGGCAAAGGCCGATAGGGTTTTGGCGCTGTCGAATTCCTGATCACCCGTTAACAGGGCCACAATTTGTGCTGTTACAGTTGTGACCGCCTCAAGGGGGTTGGCAGTAAGATTGGCCGCAAGCCCTGCCGCCATAACCACAATCATCGTCTCCCCAATCGCCGTTGATGCGGCCAGCAACAAAGAACCGGCAATACCCGAAATCGCCGCCGGCAAAATGACTTTCTTGATAGTTTCCGAATGCGTCGCCCCCAAGCCAAAAGAGGCATCGCGCAACTCCTGGGGCACCGCATTGATAACATCATCGGAAAGAGAGGAGATCAGTGGCACAATCATTATACCCATAACCAATCCGGCTGCCAGCGCGCTTTCAGAAGCAATTTCTAAGCCAAACGATCCCCCGGTAGTGCGTATAAACGGTGCAATCACCAAAGCAGCAAAAAATCCGTACACCACGGTTGGAATTCCGGCCAAAATCTCAAGAATTGGTTTGATAATGTTCCGTTGTCTTGGCCCCGCATACTCAGCCAGATAGATGGCAGATGCCAACCCCAAGGGCGTGGCAACAAGCATCGCAATTGTGCTAATCAATAAAGTTCCGGTGATCAGCGGTACAGCACCAAAACTTCCCGAGGAGCCAACCTGATCGCTGCGAATTGCGGTTTGAGGGCTCCATTCAAGGCCAAACAAAAAATCCTGAATGGGAACAAGATTAAAAAACTGAACAGCCTCAAATAGCATCGACATTACAATGCCAATGGTCACCCCCACTGCAACCAATGACGAAGCGATGAGAACAAAATAGACAGCACCTTCAGATAACATTTTACCGGTGCTGGTTTTCCGGGTCAGTGATATTTCAGAAGAACTGATCATAATGTTATACATCCGTGTGAATACTTAAAAACAGCGCGCATAAAAGAGATTTTACGCGCACCGATACATTGTTAAATAGTGTTTTACATATTCAGATTGGTAAGATTTTCTGCGCGCGTCGCCCACTCAATACGTTCTGCATCGGACATCGGGATCATGCCCTTATCCGCAAGATAACCATCAGGGCCCCAGGCCCGATCATTGGCAAATTCTGACAAAAATTCTTCCATTCCTGTAATGTCGCCCACATGGGACGCCTTTACATAGAAATAGAGAGAGCGCGAAATCGGATAGTTTCCTGAGGAAATTTCTTCAAACTCAGGCGCAACACCATTAACAATGCTGCCCTGAATACTATCAGAATTCTGATCCAGAAAACTAAAGCCAAACACCCCAAATGCGCTTGGGTTGGCATTTAGTTTTTGAACAATCAAATTGTCGTTTTCACCCGCTTCAATGTAGGCACCGTCTTCGCGAATAGTGTGGCAAAGCGCCTTAAAGGCTGGCTTATCGCTTCCCTTAAGCGCCGCAATCCAATCGAAGGTTTTGCAACCTCCCTCCAATGCAAGTTCTGCAAATGCATCGCGCGTACCCGATGTTGGTGGCGGGCCAAGAACTTCAATTTTCACATCTGGTAGAACAGCGTTTACGTCTTGCCATGTTATGTACGGGTTGGGCATCGTTGCCCCATGTCCATCGGGTACATTCTTTGCCAAAGCTAAAAAAATATCACGCAGGCTAACATCCAGTTGCGCAGAAGAATTTGAATTGGCAAGCACAATGCCATCATAACCAATTTTGACTTCGACAATATCAGCCACACCATTTTGCGCACAAAGTTCAACTTCAGATGCCTTAATACGACGCGATGCGTTGGCAATGTCCGGGGTATCCTGCCCGGCCCCTGAACAGAAAAGTTTCAAACCGCCACCCGACCCTGTACTCTCAACCACAGGGGTTTTGAAATCAGTATTTCGGCCAAAGCGTTCTGCAACGGCAGTGGAGAATGGAAATACAGTTGAAGACCCGACAATACGAATTTGATCGCGCGCCATGGCACCTGTTGCCCCAAGAGCCACAACCGACAAACCCATTAAAAGTGCTAAAAATGTTGTTTTCTTATTCATGCTTGAAGTCCCCTTAAAGCAAATTCCAAGTCACCTTCTCGGCAACGTTAAGTCACCCTCACGGCAACCAATAGAATCTGTTTAAGCCGCCTGCATGAAACGGATATGACACTTGTGTTACAGTTTCATGACAACGCAAATGGCGTGGAACATAATCTGTTACAGGGGTAGCAACACGCTAAAATTGCTGCCTCTTCCCAGCGTACTGGTTATCAACAAACGTCCCCGATGCCTGGCGATTATATGTTTTACAATCGCCAACCCTAAGCCAGTTCCGCCCTTTTCGCGCGAACGTCCGGTATCCACTCGGTAAAACCGCTCTGTTAAGCGTGCCAGATGTTCCGGGGCAATCCCTGCCCCCTCGTCCTTAAATACTATGCCAATTGTTTTTCCACGCACCCCCAACACACGTTTGGAGTTAAACATCTGGATTGAAACATGCCCATTTGCGCCCCCATATTTTAAGGCATTCTCAAGCAAATTAAGAAAAACCTGCAATAACTGGTCACCATCTGCAAGCAAGGTGGTTCGTATATCATCGGCAATTTCCAAATCAATTGAAATTTTTTCTTGCCGAGCAATCGGCGTCAAAATTTCGATGGCCTGTCCTATCGTGTCAATGAGATCTACGCTGTTCTCGGGTCTAACGTGCTCATTGGCCTCAACTTTGGACAATGAAAGTAAATCATCAACAAGACGGTTCATGCGACCCGCTTCATTTTCCATAATGTCCAAAAATCGCTCTTGTGCCTTCTTGTCGTTCTTGGCTGGTCCCTTTAATGTTTCAATAAACCCATTCAGAGCCGTCAGTGGCGACCGCAATTCATGGCTGACATTGGCCACAAATTCGCTGCGCATAAGCTCTGCTTCAGCAATATGCGAAATATTCTCGAGCGAGATAATCGCCCGTGCGTTTTGTGTTTCATCGGTGCCTTCCTTGGCACCCAAACGTGAAATATTGATATGATATGTTGTGCGGATTGGAGTTTGCAGGGTGATTTCAACTTGAGAATTTTTACGTCCCGCCAACACTTTATCAATGGCTTTCAAACAAGCCGGATCTTGAATCGTCTGCACAAAATCAACCCCTACGAGGAGCGCGTCAAACTGTTGCAGGGCTGCATTATTGGCGAAAATTATTTTGCGTTTGTTGTCCACAATAGAAACTGCGGCAATCAATCCATCCAATACCGGCGTAAGTAGTTTAAGGGACATAGAGCTATCCTTGACTTGTTTTATATCAACATCTGAGCGCACACCCGTGATGTATAGTAAAGCATGCGCGTGACAAACCTATTGTGATGTTAAAACCAACGGCCACGCGACAAGCTACATAAAACCCTGTACACTAAAACCCACGCAATTCGTACCTTCAAACCGATAGGAAGAGTATCCTCATGCAGTATCGCACCCTTGGCCGTTCCGGCCTAAAAGTCTCCGTCATCACAATGGGCACATTCACCTTCGGAGGCGCTGGCTTCTTTAGCCGCGTTGGCACCCAAGGTGTCCCAGAAGCAAAAAACCTGGTCGATCTTTGCATCGACAACGGAGTGAATTTGTTTGACACGGCCAATATGTATTCCAGCGGCCTGTCTGAGGAAATTCTTGGGGAAGTATTAGAGGGGCGTCGGGATCAGGTGCTGGTTACCTCAAAGGCGCGCATGCGCATAGGAGATGGGCCCAATGACGAAGGCACCTCGCGCTTTCACCTCATCCGGGAATGTGAGCGTAGTTTGAAACGCCTGCGCACAGATCACATAGATATCTATTATATGCACGAATGGGATGGCACCACACCTGTGGAAGAAAAAATGGCAGCCCTTGATATGCTGATCCAACAGGGAAAAATTCGCTATGCCGGATGTTCAAATTACTCGGGCTGGCACGTGATGAAGTCTCTTGCGGCAAGTGATCGCGATCGCAGGCAAAGGTTTGTCACCCAACAAATTCACTACACTCTGGAGGCGCGTGAGGCGGAGTATGAATTGCTTCCCATTTCAGTTGATCAGGGTCTGGGTGTTCTGGTTTGGAGCCCTTTGGCCGCTGGGCTGTTGACCGGAAAACATCAACGCAACAAACCCACACCTGAGGGGTCTCGCCAGTTTTCGGGGTGGACAGAACCCCCCATCCGCGATGAAGAAAAGCTTTGGAATATCGTTGATGTCCTCACTGAAATCGGGGAAACACACAATGTTTCAGCGGCTCCCATTGCCCTGGCATGGCTCCTCACACGGCCAGCGGTTAGCTCCCTTGTTGTTGGCGGGCGAAACGCTGAACAATTCACAGAAAACTTCAAGGCCGTAGACATCAAACTATCCGATGATGAGCTAAATCGCTTGAACGAAGTTTCCAAAATTCCAATGATATATCCCTATTGGCATCAGGCAAATTTCGCCAGCGAGCGATTTTGTGAAGCCGATTGGGCCCTTCATGACAGCTATAGAGGCGACACTTTTTAATGTTTCTCTATGCCTCAAGATCGGCAAGGGCGATGATAATTTGCTTCATCGCCACCATGCCGGGGTCATCCATGCCAATACTTTTTTCTGCAAAAATTCGCGCCCGCCCGATCGTGGCGGGTTTGTCGCGCATGACATCCATTGCAGTTTGCACACTTGTTGCGGCGGCATCGGCAATTTCGTCGGGCGCATTCAACCCCTTGGTCGCTTGCACCACCGCATCCAGACTATCAAGCACTGTTTTGCCGCCAAGTTCGGCCTTACCCCGCGCCATCATCGCATCACGCGCCAAGGCAACCAGCGAGGAAACTTGAGACGGCTCAACGCTTGTTTCCCCCCTGAGGGTTTTTGCCATGGCCATTAGACCAGTTGCCATTAGCGTGCCATAGGACGACCCGGAAGATTTGGTGAAAGCCTGTGCACACGCCAGAAGTGCCATCCCTAAATCTTCAGGCAAGTCATCGGCACCCTGCAAAACCGTGGCCGAGCCACGTTTCATCGTGACACCCAAATCCCCATCCCCAAGCGCGCCATCAACGCTGTTGAGCATATCAAAGTCCCGCTCCATTGCCGCAGCCAAGCGTATAATTCCAGCCCGCATTGTTGCACTTGTAATAGTCATCACACTCTCCAAAAGGCACAATCACACGGAGCGGTAAGATATTTTTCAAGCTCATCGTCCAGCTTGATCATCGTAAAAGACACCCCGGCCATTTCCATTGAAGTGGCATAGCGCCCCACCAGCGGCATTACAATTTGTGCGCCCGCCCCTTCAAGGCGCGCCTTGACAATGCGGTACAAAATATAGAGTTCTTCGGGCGGCGTTGCCCCCAATGAATTGACCATGATCGAAACGCGATCCCCGGCAACCAGTGGTTGATCAGCAAACAGGCGGTCCATCATTTCTTCAGCAATCACATCAGCTGTGCGCAGCTTGCCACGCCACACCCCAGGTTCCCCATGGATGCCCATGCCCATTTCCATTTCGTCTTCACCAATATCAAACGTTGGTTTTCCCGCCTGTGGTACAGTGCAAGAGCTAAGGGCCGCTCCGATGGAATGGCATGCATCGGCGGCTTTTTGCGCCACGGCTGTCACACCATCAAGATCCAGCCCCGCTTCCGCCGCTGCACCGGCAATCTTAAAGGCATAAACCATTCCGGCGACGCCGCGACGTTTTTCGCGCTCCGCAAACGGGGCCGATGCCACATCATCCGCCAAAAGAACAGTGGTACACTTTATATCTTCAAATTCGACCAAATCCCCGGCCATATCAAAATTCATTAAATCGCCGCCATAATTACCATAGAGCCGCAATACCCCTGCCCCATGGTTGGCACAGCGCAAAGCATCGGCGATCTGCTCAGCCGATGGCGAAGCAAAAACATCACCAATCGCACAGGCATCCAACAGGCCAGTCCCCACGTAACCGGTAAACACCGGCAAATGGCCCGAACCGCCCCCGGTAACGATGCCCACTTTTCCAGATTGAGCACTTTGTGCCCGCGCAACAACTTTGCCAGTTTCCCCATGCAAACGATAATATTCAGGGTGTGCCGCAACAAGACCTGAGAGCATTTCATCAACATAGTCATTGGGATCATTGAGAATTTTTTTCATGTCTGGCACCTTTGTTTGCTCTAAATTCTTACATTTATGAAGGAGTTATGTCGTTGCAGATGATTTTTTCTTCGCCCCAAAACCAAAACTTTTTTGCGTGTTGACGATCATGACAAAAATCAACAACACACCCCAGATAAGCTCACGGGCAAAATTGGACACTTGCAGCATATTCAGGCCACTGGAGAGGAATTGCATGGACAAAACAGCGAGGACCACGCCAATTATTTTCCCGTAACCCCCATAGGGATTAACCCCGCCAAGAACGGCAATTAGTACAGCCAATAATAAATAACTGGAACCATAATCCGCCTTGGCAGAGTTTGCTCGGCTCATAATGAGCAGGCCAGCAATTGCTGAAAGCGCGCCGGACAGCACATAGACCTTGATCAACAGTTTATCGATGTCCAAGGCAGCAAACTCTGCCGCCAAAGGGTTGGCCCCATACATGCGAATTTTAAACCCGAAACTGGTGCGCGTCAGCACAAAAGATATGATCAATGCGAGGATAACGAACAAAATGAGCGGAATGGGTATGCCAAACAAGCGCTCATTACCAAGCCAGGCCACACCAACTGGGAACCCCATCACAGCGCTGCCCCCGGTCAAAGCAACCGCAAGACCCGTAAACACAAGACCAGAACCAAGGGTAGCCAAAATGGGCGGCAATCCAAAAATGGCAACAAGAATGCCATTAAACAGCCCGGCCAGCATGCCAACACATATGGCCGCCACCACGGCAATGCCAAGCCACATGAACATATCCCCGCCAGTCAAACTGGGGTCCACAAATTGGGTGAGAAGGGTTGCCGCAAAAACCGCAGACAAATTGGATGTCCCCACGACAGACAGGTCAATGCCCCCTGTTAACATGGTAACAGTCATAGCAAGGGCCAAAATGGCAAATTCTGGGAACTGAAAGGCCATGGATGTTGCGTTTGCGACAGATAAAAATCGGCCAGGTGATAAAATCGACATCACGACAAATACCACAATCGCAATGAGTGCCAGTCTTGCTTCGGGGCTGGCCAGTAAATTACTTTTCGGCTTCAAATTACTCATGCGTTCTACCCTATGCTGCGCGCGCTGCGGCGCGCTTTGCTTGCCATGCCGGAAGCCCGGTACCCAATAATATAAGCGCACCAATGGCAACGGATTGCCACGTGGATGGAATACCAATGACAATGAGGCTGTTACGCACCAAAATAATCAGAGATACGCCCAAAATTGTGCCGGTAAGTGTGCCATGCCCCCCGATGAGCCGTGCGCCGCCAAGCACAACGGCGGCAATCACCGAAAGTTCCAGACCCACAAGATCAAAAGGATTGGCAACCCGTGACATCGAGGCATGAATAATCCCCGCCAGCCCGGAAAGTGCGCCCACATATATGTAGATAAAAAACTGAACTGCCCGCACATTTATTCCAATGCGACGCGCGCTCTCAACGGAACCACCAATGGCAAATATTGCCCGCCCCAACATGGTGCGTTGCAGAATAAACCAGGTTAAAACCACAACACCAACTAAAGCGGCAAACGCCCAGGGTAATGAATAGAACGATCCATCAGCATTGGTGCCGCGCACCATCATCAGGCGCGAAAACCCACGCATGTCGGGCGGCAGGTTCGAGATAAGCTTACTGCCCACAAAGGTCAGCACAAACCCACGGTAAATGGACAATGTACCAAGAGTAACAATCAACGTTGGTAACCCGAACCAAGCGATAAACACCCCATTAATTGCCCCAAGACCTGCGCCAATAATTATAGAAATAGCAAAGGCAAAATACCAAGGCATATCCGGTGCATAATTGATCAAAAACAACGTGGTCGTGTACATCGCAAACACAGCAACGGCGGTAAAACTCACATCAATGCCACCTGAAACCAGCACCAGCATCGCCGCAACAGCAAAAATACCCAGTACAATCCCCCCCCGCATCAGATCGGTCAGTGTTGGTATCGACATAAAGTTCGCGTCGGCAAAACTTGCCAATATACAAAAGGCAATGATGACAACTCCGACAAGAGTTTCATTACGGGTAAGGAATTCTTTGGAAAACAGTTTTTTCATGAGGCCAGCCTCTGTGCCAGATCCGTTTCAGATATATCACTTCCAAAAATTTTGTCGGTGACCCGGCCCGATTTCATCACCAATATGCTTTGGCAGGTTGCAAGTAATTCGGGCAAATCATCAGAAATCACAATGATGCCAATGCCTGACGAAGATAACTCACTAATTATGTTATGAATTTCAGACTTCGATCCCACGTCAACACCAACACTGGGGCCATTTAATATCAAGACTTTTGGGGCACGTGACAACCAACGCGCCAGCACAACCCGTTGCTGATTGCCCCCGGAAAGCGAATTCACCGGTGCCTCCACACTAGGGGTCTTAACCTTAAGTTCGCCAATCCAATGTGTCGCTTCTTGCCACAACCCGTTCAAATCCAACAGGCCCCCACGCTGGTGATTATCAAGCCGCCCAATGGCCACATTGCGCACAATTGATTGGGTCAAAAACAATCCTTCGGTCAATCGGTCCTCGGGAACATAACCAATTCCCGCCGCCGCCGCCGCCAGCGGATTACCCAAATCAACAACCTCACCATCTAGGTCAAGGGTGCCTCTATCCGCCTTAACAAGGCCAAACAAAGCTTTAGCCAATGACGTTCGCCCACTGCCCAATAGCCCGGAAATGCCCAGCACCTCCCCCTTGTGCAAATCAAAACTAACATCTTCAAATGCGCCGGCCTTGCCCAAGTTTTTTGCACTCAGCAAGATTGGAGCTTCCGGGTCCACAGGATTTGGCCGTCCTTCCGCCACATCACGTCCGGTCATATTCCGCGTGAGAGACGCCGCATCAAAGTCGCTTGCTGGCCCCTCCGCCACCTTTTTTCCGTTGCGTAAGATGACAACTTTTTCGGATACTTCCAGAACTTCAGCCAGCTTATGGCTAACAAAAATCACCGCAACCCCGTCGCTTTTTAAGCGCCGGATAATTTCTAACAATGAACTCACTTCGCGCTCCGTCAGCGCAGTTGTGGGCTCATCCATGATAATTAGGCGCGCATTCGAGGCCAATGCCCGGCAAATCCCAACCAATTGTTTGTGGGCAACGGGCAATGTTTCAACCCGCGCATCCAGATCAATATCTACCCCGACCCGGATCAGCGTTTCCTTGGCGATTTGTCGCACACGCCCCTTGTTAAACAGACGCCGCTCTTCACTAAGTTGGGTGCTAAACGCGATGTTTTCCGCAACACTAAGGTTGGGGAACAACGAGAAATCCTGAAAGATAACCATGACCCCGGCCGCCGCGGCAATTCGGGGGGTGAGCGTGTCAAAATTTTTCCCACCAATACTTATCTGGCCGGCACTCGCCTGCTCAACACCAGCCAATATTTTGATGAGTGTTGATTTACCACTGCCGTTTTCGCCCACAAGACAAACCGCCTCGCCCTCGGACACACTAAAATCGACATCATCCAATGCAACAACACCGGTATAATTCTTAACAATGCTCCGCATTTCAATCAGGGTATTTTTTGCCCCGGAATCCAAAGTGTTCATGAAAAAACTTTTATCAAAACCTAAAAAACAAACGTACGGGCAACGCAAATAAACACGGCGCTGCCCGTACCAAAACTTACCCTATTCTTAGAATGGGTAGTCAGCCAAGTTTGCATCAGTCACTTCAACGAAGGCCTGCCCAAAGATAACCTTGCCATCCAGCGATATTGAATTATAGCCGGTAACACCCAAATCCATGCCATCTGTCACGGTTTCACCATTCATAACCATTGATGCAACTTTGTTCATGACATAGCCAGCAAGTGCTGGATCCCAGAACGAAATCATATCAACAGCACCGGTTTCGATGTACTGACCTGCAATGGAGGGAAGCGATGTGCCAACAACGCAAGATGTGTCCTCAAGACCCCGTTCTTCGATCGCAAGACCAATACCACCAACGTCAGTTGATGCACTACCTTGGAAGCCCTTAATATTGGGGAATGCCCGCAATACTTCCTGGGCCTTTTCATAGGCATTTTGCTGATCATCAAAAGTTTCGTTCTTATCACCAACCATAACCATATTCGGGAAATTGGCTTATTGATAAGCAATGGCACCATCAACCCACTGGTTGTGTGTTTGTGAGGTCAAAGACCCAACAAAGACAGCGTATTCACCTTCGCCACCCATACATGCGGCAAGGTTTTTCATCAGGTTCGCACCAAAATCTTCATTTTGGAATGCTTCAATATCA
>JAJRRG010000213.1 GCA_024279675.1 Alphaproteobacteria bacterium | reverse complement strand
GCAAATTATCCCCATGTCACGTGCATTTGCCGCGATGGCAGCGGGAAGTACCCCCGACACAGGTGAAATACGTCCATCAAGGGCCAATTCTCCAAGCACCAGATAATTACTGGTTGCATCCGAGGGCACCGCACCAATGGCCCCCATTAAACCAAGGGCAATGGGCAAATCATAATGGGAACCCTCTTTGGGTAAATCCGCCGGGGCTAAATTGATGGTGATACGCTTAGGGGGGAGGCTTAGACCTGAGGCAACAAGGGCCGCACGCACCCGCTCGCGACTTTCCGCCACCGCTTTGTCCGGCAAACCCACAATGGTAAAAGCAGGCATGCCGGGGGCAACTTGAACCTGCACATCAACTAAAACCGCGTCTATCCCCTGAAAGGCCACCGTAGTTACGCGCATCACCATGAAAAACAGACCCGTATGAGTTACTTACAAATTAGTAGGAGTACATATGATTTACCTTTAGCAATTAAATCGTACTGACACAAGAACATTAAGAGAACACGTGCTTGCCAAAATCCTAACCGTGCCAGTCAATGCCGACAAAGTTGCATTTGTTCAACGTTGGTTAACCATGGGAACATTTGGATATGATTTGTCAGCGCTTATTAATGATGTTTAGGGCCTAAGCATTTTATTAAAATACCAGATTTTTTGTTAAGACAGGCCCTTTTATTGATGGTTACACCACCAACACATATCTCCTTACATTTTTTGCGGTTCTCTCAATTGTGTAAGCTTTGTGTAGCTTTCATCATGCTTAGTCTGCTTTCGGGGTGTTTTACCGCTGGAATCATCAAGGGGGACAATCAACCTCATCCGGGGGTAAACCGGGCTCGAAGTATGCAAATTCAAGGGATCGATATCTCTCGCTATCAAGGGGAAATAGATTTCCGAGCGGCTCGCCGTGCGGGTACGCGCTTTGCTTTCATTAAGGCAACCGAAGGCGGGGATTATCTTGACCCGGCTTTTGCAAGCAATTGGCGCCGTTCTGCCGACGCGGGTATCCAGCGGGGCGCCTATCATTTTATGACTTGGTGTCGCCCCGCCAATGAACAGGCGGCATGGTTTGCCGCCAATGTGCCCAATGACCCCTATTCTCTTCCCCCTGTTTTAGACCTTGAATGGAACAATCATTCTGCATCCTGTCCCAATATGCCAAGCCCTGAAGATGCACTTGCTCAGGCAAAGATTGTGTTGGAAGCTATGGAGCGTCATACGGGTAAATTGCCGATTATCTATACGGATATCAATTTTCATCGGGACGTATTAGCCGGACAGGGCCTTGAAAACACATTTTGGTTGCGTTCGGTGGCTGCTGAGCCTCATCAACGTTATGGGTATCAACCCTGGACGTTCTGGCAATGGACACAAACGGGCACCATGCCGGGCATTCGTTCAGAGGTCGATCGCAACAGCTTTTATGGTTCCGAGGATGAATGGGTACGCTTTATCCTTACCGGGTGCGACCCACGTGCCCTGTCACGCCTTGGCCCACAGGGACGTTGCGGCTCTCTTAAATAATGGGTTTTACGTCAAGCTCAAGATGCCAGATTTGTGAAAAGCCCAGAGGTGGCAAGGCCATCAAAAATAAACTGAACTGCCAAAGCAACCAACAATATTCCAACGATCCGCGACACCACGGACAGACCAGTCAGTCCAAGAAGTCGCTGGATGGGAATGGCCAATAACAGAGTAACCCAGGTCAGGGCCATCATAGAAAGCAAAGCGGCAAAAACCAGCCAATATTCAGTTTCACCTTGAGCCCCGGTGGTCAACAAGATTATAGCTGAAATGGAGCCCGGCCCAGCAACAAGCGGCATGGCCAATGGAAATACAGCGATATCGTCGCGCCCTTTGCTTTCGGCGTCCTCTTCACTGGTGGTGCTTGTTCCCCCCGAATGGCGCGCAAAAACCATATCGATGGCAATCAACATCAGCAAAATTCCACCGCCGGTTCTAAGGGCAGGTATGGTGATACCAAAAAGATCAAGAATCTGATTTCCCAGAAATCCGAACATCAACAAAATAGCCGAGGCAATGAGAATCCCGCGCGTGGCGAAATCCCAGCGTTCTTTTGCCGTATTATCCTTAGTTAATGCCGCAAAGATAAAGGCAACATCGGCTGGACCAACCGTGGCAAAGAAAGTCGCAAGTGCGATAAAATACATGCTTGTCATTATTGTTTAGTGCCATAGTCCTTAAACCGGCGCAACACACATATAGCGGACTTTAACGAATTGGGTTAGCGCCTTTTTTCAATGGCATCCCAGATCAAAGCTGCAATATCGGGACCGCCAAATCGTTGAATCTCACGAATACCCGTTGGGGAGGTGACGTTTATTTCCGTTAAATAGTCTCCGATTACATCGATACCCACAAAGATAAAGTCTCGCTCCTTCAAAGCCGGGGCAATAGTGGCGCAAATTTCCAACTCCCGCTCCGTCAAATCAGACAAAACAGGTCGCCCCCCCACATGCATATTTGAGCGCGCCTCGCCCTCTGCAGGAATACGATTTAGGCCCGCAACCGGTTCTCCATCGATGATGATAATGCGCTTATCCCCCTTCCTGACATCGGGTAGATATTTTTGAATCATAAAGGGTTCGGGGAAGTCTTTTTCAAACATTTCTAGCAACGAAACCAAGTTTTGATCATCCTGCCGGATGAAAAACACCCCGGCGCCCCCATTTCCATGCAACGGCTTGACGATTATGTCCTTATGCTCCAATCGAAATGCATTGATTGCGCCACGATCTCGAGTGATCAGAGTTGGAGGCATTAGCTCGGGGAATTCAGTCACAAGAATTTTTTCCGGCGCATTGCGCACAGCGGCGGGGGCATTGACCACCAAAGTTTTGGGATGAATAAATTCAAGCATATGGGTAATTGTGATATAATTCATATCAAAGGGAGGGTCTTGCCGCAGTAACAAAACATCAAACTGGCTAAGATCGGTATTGGCGAAATCTCCAAGGGTAAAATGCTCTCCTTTTGGCGCGTCTGTCACTGAAACAGGCGCAACATTGGCGGTTAGCTTTTTGTTCTCCAATGCCAGACTATCCGGGGTAAAATAGAATATGGAATGACCCCGTGCCTGTGCCTCAAGCATCATGGCAAATGTAGAATCACCCGCCGGATCAATCTTGGCGATCGGATCCATTTGAACAACAATCGAGAGTTTTTTCATATTTAGTTTTCCTAGGGTCAAAACCTGTTAATTTCATTTATCGGGTCGTTTCAAACGCCCCTTGTAGATGGGTAGGCCATGTAAAAGGCGCAAGGAAAATCACATCAACACGCAGGTTCTTCTGGGACAGTTCCGGATTGGTCATCATAAAGAATTGTGCAGCGTTGATAATACGCTTTTTATTAACTTGAGCCAATGCCCCAGCTTTTGCGTAACGCGTGCTGCGCATTTTGACCTCAACGAAAACTACCCATTACCCGCGTCTGGCAATCAGGTCGATTTCCCCCACTGGGGTTTTTACCCTTTGCGCCAAAATCGAATAAAGCTTTAAACGCAAATACAAGGCGGCAAAGTTTTCAGCCATGCGCCCGAACTTTTCCGAGCGAATACGTTTTTTATCGGGGGTCTTATCCTTTAAGTTTAAGGGCGGCATCGTAAACCTGTTTCCGGCGAAGTTGATATTTTTCTCTGATTTCATCCACCGCTGAACGAAGGGGCTGATCCTTTAACGCCTTTTCTAGCGCGGGAAGCCAGATATTTATATCCTCAACCTGCTCCTCAGCGCCATTGACAAGAACCACAACCTCCCCGCGAGGGGGCGTTTCTTCCAGCTGTTCGACCAATTGGGCAAGGGAACCGCTTAAAGTGCGTTCAAACTTTTTAGTAAGCTCTAATGCTATGACCGCAGAGCGTTCAGGGCCAAAGCTTTTTGCCATGGCATTTATTGCGGCAGGCAACCGACGAGCAGATTCATAAAACACTAATGTTGCTGTTGCTGTTGCCAAATTATCCAAGACGCCTGCGCGGGCCATTTGCTTGGCTGGTAAGAAGCCAATAAATGTAAACCGATCGGTCGGTACCCCCCCTATTGCCAGCGCGCCTAACAGCGCTGATGCCCCCGGAAGAGTAAAAACGTCCAATTCTGCCTCGCGCATGGCGCGGACAAGGGGAAATCCTGGATCAGACAACAGGGGCGTCCCTGCATCCGAGATCAGAGCAATTGCAGCTCCCTCCCTAATTCTTGCAACAATTTGAGGCGCCCTGGCACGCTCATTGTGCTCATGCAGAGCAAGTTTTGGGGTAGAAATCATATAATGGTCTAAAAGACGGGCGCTTTGACGTGTATCTTCACACAACACCACATCAACAGCCGCCAAGGTTTCCAGTGCGCGAATGCTAATATCGCGCAGGTTTCCAATGGGAGTCGCAACAACATACAAACCGGGCGCTAGTGGCGGGGCGTCAAACTTTGTCCCTGACAACCAGTAGTTCGCTTGGTTTTGTAAATTTTTGTGCACAAAAATACCTTTTTATTCGATATTAACTCAGCCCATTCTATAATATGGGTACTATAATTATAATGTTTGGCAAGCATGATGTCATATTATAAGTTCTAAACATATTTATGTTCAGCATTTTGCTCAACAGACAAGGGAATAGTCCATTGGATCGCGTCACTAAATTTAGTAATTTCCCGTTTTTTGGCTTTTGCATTTCACCCAAAAAATATCTGCATACCCTGTTGCGCACTTTTAGAGTGGTCAGTTTTGTTGTTGGTATGGGTATTTTGGCTCAGCTTTCAGGCTGTTCGGGTATTTCCCTTCCCCCCATTTCAAATCCTTTTCCCAATTTTGGTGATACGACGACCCTGCCCGGACCGATTCAAACCCTACCGGCGATTGCCGGGCAATCCTACGGAAGTGGCCCAGTTCGTGTGGCGCTATTGTTACCCTTAAGTGGCGACATCGCAGGGGTGGGGCAATCCATGTCCAATGCAGCACAACTTGCCATGGATTTTATTGAGCAAAGCCCCAGCATCGGTTCAAACATCACACTGATCATCAAGGATACCGCGGGTAACTCATCCATCGCTGCAGCAAAAGCTTCGGAAGCCATAAATGAAGGGGCTAGCCTTATCCTTGGCCCGTTGCGCGCCGATAGCGTGAGAGCTGCTGGGGCGGTTGCAAGCTCATCCGGTATTCCGCTTATTGGATTTTCCAATAATACAGGCGCCGCTTCCCCAGGGGTCTATCTACTTAATGTATTACCGGAGACCGAAGTAAAACGTTCCCTTGCCTATGCCCAATCCCAAGGCAAACAATCCATTGCGGCCATTATTCCCAATACTGAATTCGGACAAATTCAGGAAGCGGCCCTTCGTCAGGCGGCTGCAAGTTTGGGCATGGCTGTTCGGGGGATTTATCGATTTTCGAATGAAATAGAGGCACGCGATACCGTTGCCCAAATTGTACCCTTCTTAAAAGCGGGAGCCATCGATACCCTGTTTATTCCTGATCGTTCCACCGCTTCAAGTTTTGGGGTACTTTTGGAAGAGGCTGAAATAGACAAAAGCAATCTCTTACTCATTGGCTCGCTAGATTGGGCTGGAGACATACGCATTCACCAAACACAATTCTTGGTCGGCGCCATATATCCAAGCGTAGACGAGGGTGGACTTGCGGCCCTGCGCCCCTCCTATGAAGCAAAATTTGGTGTGCCGCCACACGCGCTGTCCACCATATCATACACCGCTGTTCTGTTGGCAAATTCTCAATCCCTTAGCCAGAGCCAACCCCGCTATCAACGCGATCAACTCATTCGGCCCTCAGGCTTTAACGGACGTGATGGCTTGTTCCGGTTTCTCGCGGACGGCCGATCTGAATATGCGATGGTATCAAACAGGTTATCGTGGGTAGCGCTCAAACAATTGACGGGGCAAAAATACCCTAAAATTGCCCCATTATACTTACCTCGCGGGTCGCACCGATTTTGCTACGACGTGCGAAAGCCGCGTTGCAACAAATCCTGACCCTCCGCCGGGGCGGCCAAACTATTGGCCGGGAAGCTCCTCGCTTCTTAAGCGAATTTATCTGGCGGGCCGCACCGATTTTGTTGCGATAGGCTAAACTTACAAAACCTCAATACAAGGGTCTTTTTCGTATTTTTGCAAACGCATTACATAGCCAAGTCTGCAACAACTGCGTCGAGTACGGGCCACCCTTTATCGGTCACCCGCAAATTGCCATTTTTCAAGATTTCCACAAACCCAATGTCGCCAAGTTCATCGATTTGCTTTTGATCCAGCGCACGGCCAGATAGTTGCTGATAACGCTTGGGGCTTATGCCTTCTCGAAGACGCAATCCCATGACAAGATACTCGTCTGATTCTTCTTCCCATGTCAGTTCGTCATTGGTCACAAGACCTGAGCCCTTGGCCATGGTTTTTTCAGCCCATTTTTCAGGGTTTCTCTCTGTGGCCGTTGCGTAACGCACATCGCCCACCAACAAGCGACCATGGGCACCGGCTCCAACGCCCACATATTCCCCCTATCGCCAATAGAGCAGATTATGGCGGCTTTCTTCGCCTGATCGGGCGTGATTGGAAATTTCATAGGCCCGCATTCCGGCGGCGGCGGTCAGCTCCTGCGTCAGCAAATATAAATCCGCTGACAGGTCTGCGTCGGGCATCGGCAATTTACCTGCGGCTCGTAAATCGTAATACCGCGTTCCCTGTTCAATGGTCAGTTGATAAAGCGACAAATGCCCCACAGCCATCATCAATGCCTCATTTAGCTCGTCGCGCCACTCCTCTAGAGTCTGGTGAGGACGTGCATAAATCAGGTCAAAACTGGAGCGCTCAAAAATTGACTGGGCAATACCCACCGCCAATTTTGCTTCTGCAACAGAATGCATGCGACCCAATTTTGCCAGCGGTTCTGCGCGTAAGGATTGCACCCCAAGGGACACGCGGTTTATACCGGCATTTTTGTAGGCCTTAAAACGCCCCGCCTCTACACTCGTCGGATTGGCCTCAAGGTTGATTTCAACATCTGAAGCAATTGACCAGTGTTTAGCAATAGTATCAAGAATCACTTCAACTGTGCGTGGATCCATTAAGGAGGGTGTACCGCCACCAAAGAAGATCGATTGAACTGTTTTTCCCGGCGTTAAAGCGGCAAAATGGCCAAGCTCGCGCACATAGGCTTGCAGAAAAGCGTTCTCATCAATGGGGTTATGGCGAACATGGGAATTGAAATCACAATAGGGGCACTTGGCGGCACAAAACGGCCAATGCACATAAATTCCAAACAAGCCGTTTGAGCGATCAGATATCACAGCATGCCTCAACCATTTGCGCAAATGCTTTGGCGCGGTGGGACAGGCCCGGTTTTCCCGGTGTCCATGAGTGTTTTTCATGGGCGGGCATTTGACCAAAAGTAATATCAAACCCATCCGGCATAAATGTGGGATCAAAGCCAAAACCCAAATCTCCAACCGGGGGCCAGACCAGCGTACCTTCAGCTGTTCCAGCAAAAATCATATCTTGCCCATCAGGAAGTGCCAGACACAGGGTAGCATTAAAACTGCCCTTTCTCTTTGCCGGTGAATTGGCACCAACCATATTTAGTTCCTCTTCAACACGGGCCATACCCACATTAAAATCACGGCTTGGCCCGGCCCAACGCGCCGTATGAATGCCCGGCTTTCCATCAAGGGCTTCGACACATAGGCCGCTATCATCAGCCATCGAAATAATACCAGATGCCTTTGCCGCCGCATGGGCCTTTAGCCGCGCGTTTTCAATGAAAGTTACACCCGTTTCCTCAGGTTCGGGCAGGCCCAATTCCCCAGCGGAGACCAGCTCAAGTCCAAAGGGTTCAAACAAAGCCTTAAATTCCTTCAGCTTACCCTCATTGTGGGTAGCTATGAGCAATTTTGAACCGCGGGGAAGTTTTATAACTGCACCTGTCATGATTGAAGAACAGAATTTTGAATTTGCGTTAACTCACTTACGCCTTTTCAGCCAACCCCATCAATTCCAAAAGCTCGGACTTGGAAAATGGCGCCTGTTCGGCGGTGCCTTGAATTTCAACATACTTTCCCGACCCCGTCATAACGAAATTGGCATCCGTGTCCGCTTCGCTGTCCTCAGGATAATCTAAATCCAGCACCGGGGTGCCCCGATATATACCGCATGAAATAGCGGCAATAGAATCACGTAAAGGGTTGGATTTGACCAAATCGCGCGCCTGCATCCATTTAAGCGCATCCGCAAGGGCCACATAGGCCCCGGTAATAGAAGCTGTGCGGGTGCCACCATCGGCTTGAATTACATCACAATCAATCACAATTTGATTTTCACCCATGGCCGCCATATCAACCACCGCACGAAGTGAACGCCCAATGAGACGCTGAATTTCCTGCGTCCGACCGGTCTGTTTACCCGCTGTTGCCTCACGACGGGTTCTGCGATCTGTTGCCCGGGGAAGCATGCCATATTCCGCTGTTACCCAACCCAAACCCTGCCCACGCCGCCAGGGCGGCAAGGACGTTTCAACCGACGCAATGCACAAAACTTTGGTATTACCAAAGCTTATCATACATGACCCCTCGGCCTGGGGCGCAATATTGCGCTCAATGGTTACATTTCGCATTTGATCCGGGGCACGTTTTGAAGGGCGCATAAAATTCTTTCCAAATAGTTTTGCCAAATAGTTTTGCCAAGTGGTAATTCAAGCAACTTGTATTCACGTTCTCATAGCCCCTGATCTTTATCAGAACAAGGCATATGCTATCCCTATGGTCAATTTGCGCTTTGACTTCGTGGAATTTGGTCGTAAATATCAAAGAACCTATCATTTTTGAGCTTTCAATCCATGTCGACAAGCAAAAACCGACCCGCAACAGATTTCCTAAAGGCATTGAACACGCGCTCTCAAGATATTTTTGCCAAGCTTGTCCAGCGTTATCTGGAAACCGGAGAGCCAGTCGGGTCGCGCCAATTATCGCGCATGCTGGACCTTTCTCTTTCCCCCGCTTCCGTGCGCAACGTCATGTCTGATCTTGAAGAGTTAGGGCTTATCAGGGCGCCCCATATTTCAGCGGGGCGCGCACCGACCCATCAGGGTTTGCGGTTTTTTGTGGATGCCATGCTTGAACTGGGCACAATGAACAAAGCCGAACGCAATCAGATTTCAAAACAAATATCTGATACCGCACAGGATGGAACGCCGGAAGATTTCCTGACCGAGGCCAGCAATTTACTCTCAGGCCTAAGTCACGGGGCCGGGGTTGTGATTGCCGCCAAGACCGACATGGTTCTTAAGCACATGGAGTTTGTCCGCCTAGATAGAACCAGTGCGCTGGCGGTACTTGTGGGGGAGGACGGGTTGGTTGAAAATCGCGTTGTGCCGCTGCCCCATGGTCTTGATGCGGGTGCCTTAACGCGCGCCTCCAATTACCTAACCCATCATATCGCTGGAAAAACCCTATCTGAGGCTCAGCATTTCCTGCGTCAGGCAAGCGAAGTTCAGAGGGCTGAGCTTGATCAAATTTCCCATCGATTGGTTGAGGCTGGAATTGCGACCCTCACGGGAACTGTTGGCAATGCTACACCCACTGTTATTGTCCGGGGACGGGCAAATTTGATCGGGGATGTAATGGCATCCAATGATTTAGAGCGACTGCGCGAATTACTGGATGAATTGGAGAACAAAAAAGGGCTAATCGATCTACTTAAGATTTCAGAAAATGCAGAAGGCGTGCGTATATTCATTGGGTCCGAGAACAAACTTTTCTCCCTTTCGGGTTCCTCTGTCATTCTTTCACCCTATAAGGATGCCAATGAAAAAGTTGTTGGGGTTTTGGGCATAATCGGGCCAACACGATTAAATTATTCAAAAATTGTCCCGGTTGTCGATTATACTGCCCATGTGATTGGGGAAATGGTGCGCAAGCACTCCAGTTGAATTTACCATTGTTTTTTCCACCAATGGAACAAAAGGTCTTGAACTGAAACCAAAACTATCCGATATGCGATGACTGAACAAACTAAATAGCAATATTTGAATTTTGAGGGCATTATGGGCGATAATAAATCAGGCTTGGATACAGACGAAACCAATGTCTTTGCATCCGAACAGGTAACTGAATCTGATATGACAGAGGCTATGGCGGATTCACCGCTGGATTCCGATGAACTCAATGTACCTGACATTGCCGCGGTAATCCTGGCGGCTCAGGAGGAAAACGCAAAACTCAAGGATCGCTTGCTCCGCGCCACAGCAGAAATGGAAAATCTGCGCAAGAGAACCCAACGCGAAGTTGGGGATGCACGCGCCTATGCCATCGCCGATTTTGCCCGGGACATGCTCAATGCAACCGACAATCTGGATCGGGCTTTGAGCACCATTCCTGAGGAAATGCGCCAACATGAAGATCCTGCAATCAAAACGCTGATTGAAGGCATTGAAATGACGGGCCGCGAAATGCAACGCCTGATGCAAAAACACGGGGTTAAACCCATTATCGCAGAGGGTGAAAAGTTTAACCCGCACAAGCACCAAGCTATGTTTGAAGTGCCCGATGCCACTATTGCACCCGGAATTGTTGTGCAGGTGGTTCAAGCTGGATTTGAAATTGGGGAACGTGTTTTACGCCCCGCTATGGTTGGCGTATCCAAGGGCGGGCAAAAACCTGCTGCCCCTTCTTCCGTAAAGATCGAACCACGGGTTGAAGACGCTGAAACGAGTGAGTTTGATGATGATTATCCCGACCACATCGATCGGGAAGTCTAAAGTCACAGGCCGCCATTTAGAGCTTTAGCCACCCAAGATTAACCTGCGCTTTCCATCACTTCAGCGCCGGTTTTCTTTACGCTATCCTTGCTTAAGTCTCCGTAATAGGTAGGTTTTTCGTCAATGAAGATTTCAGATGCCAGGTTAAAATCAGCCACACCCTCAGGTTGAAGTGCACCAAACACGCCAGCTGAGACAAAATATTCACCTGTAGGCAAAAGCTTATAATAAAGATTCGTTCCACAATGGGTGCAAAACGCACGTTCTGCCCATTCGGATGAGGCATATGTCGAAATATGCTCTTTTCCTGTTACAGCAAGTTCAACTCCCCCATGCACAGCTAAAAATGGGCCACTTGACCAAGTTCGGTACATGGAACAATGGCAAGCACCAATATCATTTTTATGGACCGGTACTTCAATACTCACCTTTTTGCAAAGGCAATGACCTGTTCTTTTTTGCTCGCCCACAATGTTCCTCATAGATACCAATACATAAAATGTTTATGATTTGTTCTAAATTGTTACAAAATTTCGGAAGGTTAAACAAGTGCCTAACGCTGAATTATTTGGTCACTGAAACCGGTTTAGAATCATCTTTGGGATTTGGGGGGCTCGGAGGTGACGGCCGCGTCAGGATAAACGATGCGGCACCCAACATCACGCTTGCTTGAATTATCAAAAGAATTGGCTTCAAACTGAGCACTAAGCCTAAAATCAAAACGACAGCCATCGTCAGCACTGCGCCAATTTTTGCAGTTTTTGAAATGGCCCCATGTTCGTGCCAATTCCTAATGGGAGGGCCAAACTGGGGGTGATTAATCAACCAGCTATGTAAACGCTTTGAACTTTTTGCAAAACAAAAGGTCGCCAGAAGCATAAATGGTGTCGTTGGCAAGATCGGCAACACAACACCAATAATCCCCAGAGCAAGACAAATAATACCGGCAATTAGCCACAAAATACGTTTAATCGATTTCATAACAGCACTTTTTCCAAATCCAATAAAACCTAGCTAACAGATACACATCTGAATCATATGATGCAAATCAAACTTAAATCATCACAATATGCACGTTTTTAAGAGAATCTTTTCAATTGCACCGTTTTTGCATCGATTTTTTTCGCAAAACGCTTGAAGGTACCTGCAAGCCCCCTTATATACGCCGCGATGCTCAATTTAAGAGCGTATTTTTTAATCCCAATAGGGGCTTAAAGTGTGGGGAAAACTCCACACCCTGGAATTGCTGAAAAGGGTTCCAGAATCTAGCCTGCTAAACAAGAGGTATAGTAAAATGGGAAAAGTTATCGGTATCGATCTAGGTACGACCAATTCTTGTGTCGCCATAATGGATGGAAAAGCACCAAAAGTTATTGAAAATGCAGAAGGGGGCCGCACGACACCCTCAATGGTGGGGTTTTCACCAGAGGGCGAGCGCTTGGTTGGCCAACCAGCAAAACGTCAAGCAGTTACCAATCCTGAAGGCACACTTTATGCGTTTAAGCGCCTGATTGGCCGCCGCTTTAATGATCCGATGGTAACTAAGGACAAAAAACTCGTTCCCTTCAAAATTGTTAAAGGCGATAATGGGGATGCCTGGCTGGAAGTTGAGGGCAAAGCAATGTCCCCCTCTGAAGTATCGGCCATGATCCTGACCAAAATGAAAGAAACGGCTGAAGATTTCCTAGGCGAAGATGTTACCCAGGCGGTTATTACCGTTCCAGCTTATTTTAATGATTCCCAGCGCCAAGCTACAAAAGATGCCGGCAAGATTGCTGGCCTTGAAGTGTTGCGGATCATTAACGAGCCCACTGCCGCTGCATTGGCCTATGGCTTGGACAAAGGCAATTCTGGTACCATCGCTGTTTACGATCTGGGTGGGGGCACATTTGATATTTCCATTCTGGAAATTGGCGATGGCGTGTTTGAAGTAAAATCCACCAACGGGGACACGTTCCTTGGGGGCGAAGATTTTGACATGCGTTTGGTTGATTACTTGGCCGACGAATTCAAAAAAGAGCAAGGCATTGATTTGCGCGGCGACAAAATGGCGTTGCAACGGCTCAAGGAAGCTGCGGAAAAGGCAAAAATTGAATTGTCCTCTGCAACTCAAACCGAAGTCAATCTGCCCTTTATTACAGCGGACGCCTCCGGGCCAAAGCACTTACAGCTCAAACTTACCCGTGCAAAATTTGAACAATTGGTTGACGATTTGGTAAAACGCACCGTCAAGCCGCTAAAAGCTGCCATGAAAGATGCTGGCCTTACCGCTGGTGAAATTGATGAAGTGGTTTTGGTGGGCGGAATGACCCGCATGCCCAAAATTCAGGAAGTTGTGCAGGAGTTTTTTGGTAAGGAACCTCATAAGGGCGTAAACCCTGATGAAGTTGTCGCCATGGGCGCTGCTATTCAGGCCGGCGTTTTGCAAGGGGACGTTAAGGACGTGCTCCTGCTTGATGTGACACCATTGTCTTTAGGCATTGAAACCCTTGGGGGCGTGTTTACGCGTCTCATCGACCGGAACACGACCATTCCCACCAAGAAGTCCCAGACATTCTCTACCGCTGAAGACAATCAATCTGCAGTGACAATCAATGTCGCCCAGGGCGAACGGGAAATGACAGCGGATAATAAAAATCTGGGTCGGTTCGATCTTACCGAAATTCCTCCTTCACCACGCGGTATTCCGCAAATTGAAGTGACGTTTGATATTGATGCCAATGGTATCGTCAATGTTTCGGCCAAGGATTTGGGCACAGGCAAAGAACAACAAATTCGTATTCAGGCATCGGGTGGTCTTTCCGATGCGGACATCGAAAAAATGGTACAAGAAGCCGAAGCCAATGCTGATGACGACAAGAAGCGTCGCGAAAGTGTTGAAGCGCGTAACAGTGCCGAATCTCTGGTTCATTCGACTGAAAAATCCATGGCTGATTATGGGGACAAGGTTGCTGATGAAGATGGTGCAGCCATCGATTCCGCCCTTACCGACCTTAAATCTGCTTTGGAAGGGGACGATGTGGACGATATTGTTGAAAAAACCAATGCCTTGTCCCAGGCTTCGCTAAAACTTGGAGAAGCCATGTATAAGGCCTCTCAGGAGGAAGCCGAAGCTGCGGCAGAAGCTTCTGATGAAGGCGAAGATGATGACGATGTGGTTGATGTTGACTTTGAAGAAGTCAATAGCGACGATGATCATAAATCCCAGTAAAACACCATACTTAAAACGGGGCCCAGCAATGGGCCCCTATTTTTATATCATCACCCAATCTCGTTTCCTTATTGATATTTGCAAACCATGGCTAAAATTGATTATTATGAAATTCTAGCGGTTTCTAAAACTGCGGATGGGGCCACGTTAAAATCGGCCTATCGCAAACTGGCTATGAAATATCATCCGGATCGAAATCCGGGGGATGATGAAGCCGAGCATAAATTCAAGGAAGTCGGGGAAGCCTATGAGGCCCTGAAAGACCCGCAAAAACGTGCCGCCTATGACCGGTTTGGTCATGCGGCATTTACCCAAGGGGGCGGGCGTGGGCCCGGTGGATTTGGCACAGATTTCTCCTCGTCCATGTCAGATGTTTTCGATGATCTGTTTGGCGATTTTATGGGTGGCGGCGCCCAACAACGGGGTCGCTCAGCTCAGTTCCGGGGCGCTGACCTGCGCTATAACCTAGAAATTTCGCTTGAGGACGCCTTTGAGGGCCAAACCGTCGAAGTTGATGTCCCCTCGATGGTTTCGTGCGATACATGCGAGGGAAGCGGGGCCAAACCGGGTACTGGCATGTCGGCCTGCCAAACCTGTCATGGGCATGGCAAGGTACGCACCGCACAAGGATTTTTCTCCATCGAACGCACATGTCCCGCCTGTCAGGGGCGTGGCGAAACAATGGATCAGCCCTGTACCGACTGTTCGGGACAAGGGCGCAAACAAGAAAGCAAAAACCTTTCGGTTGATATTCCTGAAGGTATTGAGGATGGTACACGCATCCGCCTTTCTAGCGAAGGGGAAGCGGGCTTACGCGGGGGGCCGTCGGGGGACCTGTATATATTTATTTCCATTGCCCCCCACGATTTGTTCCAGCGTGATGGTGCAGACCTCTATGCGCGGGTTCCCATCGCTATGACAACCGCCGCACTTGGTGGAGACTTTGAAGTGCCTACCCTTGGGGGTGGACGTGCGCGCGTGAAAGTGCCAACGGGGACGCAAGCGGGTCAACGGGTGCGACTTAAGGGCAAGGGTATGCCAGTTTTGCGCTCAAGCCAGATTGGCGATCTTTACGTACAGATGGATGTGGAAACACCTCAAAACCTTACGCGCCAGCAACGTGAACTCTTAGAAGAATTGGCCGAAATTTCTACTAAGGACAATTCACCAAGTTCTGCCGGGTTTTTTGCCAAACTCAAAGGACTATTTGATGGCATGGGGCATTAGGGGTAGAACCTAACCCACCATTTGTATTTATATTTTCAGTATTTAGGATGCCTATCATGCTCCAAGCGCTTACCCTTTCTGGCTCGGTACGATTTGATTCACAAAATGCACTTTTGGCGCGGGCTATGGGCAAAAAACTCGCTCTAGTTGGAGCAGAGGGCAACAATATTGACCTGGTAGACTATGAATTGGCACTGTTTAATGCGGATCTGGAGCGCAGCGGAGATCAGCCGGAAAATGCCATTAAACTTGCGCACCTGTTTGCTAAAGCTGATATTATCTTTATCGCCTCCCCTGAATATAACGGTTCGATTTCCCCGTTACTCAAGAACACCATCGATTGGATTTCCCGGCAAAAAGTCGCCCCCTTCCATCGGGCAATTTTTGGAATTGGTGCGGCTTCTCCGGGCAAAATGGGTGGTGTATCGGGCCTTAAACACTTACGGGATATCTTAACCAGTGTTGGCGGACTTGTTGCTCCGACAAGCCTTGGAATTGGAAATTCGTCTAACATACTCGATAAAACCGGCCTTCTCATGGAAGATAATACCAACAAACGCGCTGATAATCTGGTTACTCAGCTGATAAGTATTTCAAGAAATCCATAAAACCTAGTGAGGCACAAAATGTCCTGTGGAATTTACGTCTCTCACCCTGAAGTAAATATTGACCCCTCTATTCCTGTTGAGCAATGGGAATTATCTAAAACTGACCGTGCGCGCGCACTGAATTTTGTGGCAAGGGATCTGCTGGACAAACAAATTCCTATCTATTCGAGCACCGAGCAAAAAGCCCTTGATCTTGCGCACATTATTTCAACAAAAACACATTCACAAATCATATCGCGTGCAGATTTAGGTGAAAATGACCGTTCTTCAACCGGATATTTGGAACAAAAACCGTTTGAGATTCACGTGAAACATTTTTTTGCCAACCCTGGAGAAAGCATATCAGGCTGGGAAACGGCGCACGATGCTCAAATTCGCATCGTTCGCGCAGTCAAAATGATGCTTGAAGCACATAATTGCCAAAACCCAATTGTAATTTGCGGTCACGGGGGCGTGGGTACCTTGCTAAAGTGCCATATGGGGCAAAGGTCCATCGCTCAATCTGAAGATCAACGGGAAACAGCCCACCCCAGTGGTGGCAATATATTTGCCTTTAGTCTTGCGCGCAAAGAATTGCTATGCGACTGGACACCCATGGAGCACTGGACAGGATTAAAAACATGAATCAACCTAACACCCCGCCTGCAGATGATCGCCTTATTGTACCTTTGGATTTCTCCTCCCGCGCCGAGGCTGAAGCCTTAATTGAACAATTGGATGAACACGTCTCATTCTATAAAATTGGGTATCAGCTCACCTATGGGGGTGATGGCATTTCCTTAGGGCGCGAACTGGTTAAGGCCGGGAAAAAAGTTTTCTTTGATCTCAAACTGCTCGATATTGGCAATACAGTTGCCAAGTGGGTTGAGGCAATCGTTGAAACGGGCGCATCTATGCTGACGGTTCACGCCTATCCTCAAGCCATGGCCAGCGCGGTTGAGGCCGCTAAGGGCAGCGAGCTGAACCTGCTCGCGGTTAGTGTTATGACCTCAATGGACGAAAATGATCTCATGGAAGCAGGCTATGACCGAGATGTGGAAAGCCTTGTGGGCCTACGCGCCTATCAAGCAAAAGAAGCGGGCATGGGCGGCGTTGTCTGCTCGGCCTTTGAATCCGCATTGGTACACAGAATGACCGAAGGGAAACTGGCTATTGTCACCCCTGGTATTCGACCCGAAGGGGCAGATATCGGCGATCAGAAACGTGTTGTAACCCCCGCAGACGCCCTGAATTGGGGCTCAACCCATCTTGTTGTCGGGCGACCGATTTATGCAAGCGATGATCCAGTAAAAGCGGCGCGAAACATCATAGATGAAATGGCTAGTGCTGATCTGCGGAGTGACGAAATTTAAGTTTTCCAAACGAACTTAAAAGTACAATGAGTGCATGAATTGCACGCCGACAAACCAGTCGGTTTGCAATTTAAGATGAAAAAGTATCGGATTTTTCATTTTAGATTTCCTATGGGTCGGTTTTTTTCTAACGAATAGTTTGCTATAGGAAAACACAGATGTAATTCCAAAGGTGGAAAACACATAAATGACTGATCTCAATATTGTTGTAAATGGCGCCGGAGGGCGGATGGGCGCCGCCCTTATACGTGCAACCCTTGCAACTGACGGATTAAACCTGCATGGGGCATTGGAATGGGCGGGATCTGACGTGCTGGGGCAGGACGCGGGTGTGTTGGCTGGCCTTGGGCCTTTGAACCTACCAATCGAGAGTGATATTCAGGCAACCCTTGTGGGCGCTGATGCAATTTTGGATTTCACTACCCCCAGCGCAAGCGTTACCCTCGCCAAAGAAGCGGCCAACAACAAGCTGATCCATATCATCGGCACCACAGGGTGTACGCTCGATGACGAGACTGCCCTTAACCAAGCTGCACAGACCGGCGCAATTATCGTGAAGTCTGGAAATATGTCCCTTGGAGTCAATCTTTTGGCGGCTCTCATCAAAAAAGCCGCAAATGCCTTGGGTGATGAATTTGACATTGAAATTGTTGAAATGCACCACAGTCAAAAAGTTGACGCACCCTCTGGTACCGCACTTATGCTTGGGGAGGCTGCCGCGGATGGGCGTAACATTAACCTTAAGGACAATGCCGTAAAATCTCGCGACGGCATTATCGGAAAACGGAAAACTGGCACAATTGGATTTTCCACCCTGCGCGGTGGAACAGTTATTGGCGACCATTCTGTTCTTTTTGCCGGACCGGGGGAAATCATTGAACTGAGCCACAGGGCACAGGATCGAAGCCTATTTGCAAATGGTGCCATCAAGGCATTATTATGGGCACGGGATCAAAAATCCGGCTATTATTCTATGCAGGACGTACTTGGGTTAAACGACTAAGATAACAATCAAATAAATCTATGAGGCACACACTATGAAACGCACCCTAATTCTTGTCCGCCACGGGCAAAGTGAGTGGAACCTGAAAAATCTGTTTACCGGATGGCGCAATCCGGGATTGACAGCGAAGGGTCGCGAGGAGGCTAAGGCTGCCGGAATCGGGCTCAAACGCCATGATATTGATGTTGATCTATGCTTTACCTCTGCTCTGGTTCGTGCCCAACGCACTTTAGATATAATGCTAACTGAAATGGGCATTGATAATATGACCATCGTGCGCAATCAGGCCCTTAACGAGCGTGATTATGGGGATCTGTCCGGCTTGAACAAGGACGATGCGCGCGTGAAATGGGGGGACGAGCAAGTGCACATCTGGCGGCGCTCCTATGACACACCACCCCCGGGCGGCGAAAGTCTTAAGGATACCGCTGAGCGGGTTTTGCCCTATTATAAAACGATGATCGAACCGTTGATTGCCAAGGAAAAGAATATTCTGGTTGTTGCCCATGGCAATTCCTTGCGCGCTCTGGTCATGTATTTAGAAGACCTAACCCCTGAGGAAATTCTCAAACGAGAAATTGGAACCGGCGTGCCGAAATCTATCACTTCGATGAGGATAATAAGGTGAGTTCAATTACTGGAGTCTAGAGCCACGGCATATTTTAGGACTCGCGCGAACCCGAAACACTCGCCGTTCCGCAAACAACACAAATTGGGCGGTACAAAAGTACCGGGCGTGATTTTCGTGCCCTTGGGGTGTAACCTTACAAATTTTAACCTAAGTATTCTTAATCTGCCCTGTTTCCCAACCTAAAATGGCGCGCTTGCGCATTACCCCCCAATGATATCCAGTGAGTTTACCTGTTCCACCAACAACTCTATGACAGGGGACAACAAATGAAACAGGATTGCGCCCCACCGCTGCACCGACCGCCCGGGATGCCCTAGGATTGCCAATATTCTTGGCCAATTGTCCGTAGGTGGATGCTGTTCCAAATGGAATTTTAAGTAAGGTTTCCCACACCCGAACCTCAAAATCTGTACCGATTAAAAATACTTTAATCGGGCGATCTGCCTGCCACATATCAGGATTGAACACGTGCTGACTGAGCGGAAGAACATACTGATCATCGCGCACAAAACTTGCCGCTGGCCAACGGTTAGCCAAATCCTCATAGGCTAACTTTTCCCCTTGCTCCCCCAAACCATCTACAAACCCAATTCCAGCAATGCCATAATCAGTCGCAAAAATTATTGCGTGCCCAAATGGACAGGGGGCAAACCCCCAACGCATTACCAGCCCCTCGCCTCGCTTTGCCCATATACCGGGGGGCATGGCTTGGTGCGTCACAAACAAATCGTGCAATCGCGACGTCGAAGAAAGACCTATTTCGTAACTTGTTTCAAGAACTGATGCCCTGTCTGCCAAAAGTCTTTTAGCATGATCAAGGGCAACGGCTTGGGCAAAGGATTTGGGGGTCAAACCACACCAACGTTTGAACAATGCCGTCAGCTGTCGTTCATTTGTTCCCAGAGCCATTGAAAAGGCACTTAAGTCAACTTCATCCGGCCCATTGTTGCTGAGATAGGAAATTGCAGCTTGAACAACATCATAATCGTCTGGATCGTGCATCTTCATACCCTAAATCTAGCGTGATAATGTTGAGGTAATCGACCCGGTTTTGACGCATACTTTGAATTTTAGGCACTTAAACCCTTGAGCGCCTGCGAAAAAGCTTGTGCAAAACTGGTTTTATCATCGGGGTTAAGGAATGAACCAATTTCCAGACTCGCCCCACGACTTTGCAATTGAATATGCGTAATTTGATCATCAAAGTCTCGCGCTAGATATAATTTCGCCCAAAAAGGGTTAAATGTTTTTCGCGTTCGTCTTCCCTTAGTATCAAATCGGTCGATTTGCAGATTATCGACCCATAAAGTGACCTGTTCCTGAACTCGACCGCTTTGCATCGATGTCTTTAGCGCCCAATACAATAGCAAAGCATCAAGACCTAAAAACCCCACAACCGGCCAAGCCCCTGAAAACAAGAAAAACAGTCCCGGGATCAGTCCAAGTACACCGTAAATTCCAACAACCCAGCGCAAACCAACTTGCCCAAGGGAGCGATGGGGCGTTAATATGGCACTGAATATGGGATTATCGTACATAGTGTCCTTGGTGTGGGTTCGTTTACTTTAAGAGCAAGTTCTAACATTGGAATAATAGCGCGTGCGCGTAAAGGAAAATAACTTGGCTAAAAAACTGACCCGATCGAAACTCAATAAACAACAAATCTACGATTTGTTCGCTGCGTTCCACTTGTCTGACCCAAAACCAAAAGGGGAATTGGATTATGTCAATGTTTTTACCCTGTTGGTTGCCGTCGTTTTAAGCGCGCAAGCCACTGATGTGGGGGTCAACAAGGCGACTAAGTCCCTGTTTGAAATTGCGGATACTCCTCAAAAAATGGTCAGCCTGGGGCTTGAGAAAATTACGGAACACATAAAATCCATCGGACTTTATCGTAACAAGGCAAAAAATGTTCTGTCCCTATCAAAACTTCTTATTTCGGAGTTTAATTCTGAGGTACCACAAACCAGAGACGCATTGGAAAGCTTACCGGGGGTGGGACGCAAGACGGCAAATGTTGTGTTAAATATTGCTTTTGGCCAGCCAACGATTGCCGTTGATACCCATTTATTTCGGGTAAGTAACCGCACGGGCCTGGCACCGGGAAAAACACCCCTCGATGTAGAACTGGGCCTTGTGGCCCGTGTTCCTAAAGAATTCAGTCTGCATGCCCACCATTGGCTGATTTTACATGGACGCTATATTTGCAAAGCAAGAAAACCTGAATGCTATCATTGTATTATTGAACAATATTGCCGGTTTTCACCTAAAACAGAACAGGCAAACAATTGATAAGAAAAGTTGGAAACTCTTAAGCGATTGATGATAAGCAAGCCCAAATCCTCCTTTTTAATTTTTTCACGGAAATAATCATGAGCAAAGACGCCCTGGACGTCCTAACCATCGGCAACGCCATCACAGATATACTTGTTCGGGTTGATGATGACTTTCTTGAACGCGAAGGCCTGACCAAATCAATTATGCATTTGGTTGAAGGGGATCGCGCCAAGTATTTGCTGGATACAGCGCCTCATCCGCGCAAAAAAATATCAGGCGGAAGCGCAGCCAACAGTGCTGTTGGTGTTGTGGCCCTTGGGGGGAAAGCAGCGTTCGTTGGCAAAGTCGCCAAGGATGAAGTGGGGGAATTTTTCACCACTGATCTTCGTAAAGCCCATGTGGAATATACGACCAAAATGCTCATTCATGGAGCAGCTTCGGGTAATTCCATGATTTTGATAACCCCGGATGGGGAGCGGACAATGAATACATATTTGGGTGCATGTCACGATTTGACCGAAGCTGATATTATAGAAGATCAGATCGGGCGAGCGGCGATTACGTTTATGGAGGGGTATTTATGGGACCCCCCCGAAGCCAAGCGTGCCTTTGTAAAAGCTGCCCATTTTGCCCATAAACACGAACGCGCTGCAGCCATTACCCTTTCTGACCCGTTTTGCGTTGACCGGTTTCGGGATGAATTCATAGACCTTATGCGCTCAAAAACCTGTGATTATGTTTTTGCTAATGTTGAGGAACTTAAATCCCTTTATCAGACTAAAGACCTTGGGGAAGCTGTGCAAAATATAGCCAAGGATACCGAGATAGCCGCCATTACAATGGGGGCTGATGGGGCGATGGCAATCAAGGATGGTGAAGTCGTCACAGTCCCAGCTTTCCCAGTTGAAAATGTTGAAGATGCCACTGGAGCGGGTGACTTATTTGCCTCAGGATTTTTGCTGGGCATTTCGCGCAATCAGGACATGCAAAGCGCCCTAAAACTTGGGTGTATGTGCGCTTCAGAGGTAATTTCCCATGTGGGGGCCCGGCCTGAGAAAGACCTGATGAAAATGGCGAAGGAACACGGGTTGCAAATCTAGATCAAACACCGATGGGGGGCTCGTGAAAGCTATAATCTATAACTTCCTTAGCGCAACGTTACCTATTGTATGATCTTGCCGCTTTGTCAGTATTAAATCTGCCCGCCCTCTTGTTGGCAGTATATTTTGCACCAAATTGGGAAGGTTTATGGTTTTCCAAACACCTGTAGCCATATCTTTGGCCTCCGCTTCACTTAGCTTGGAGAACTGATGGAAAAACGAATCCGGGTCAGCAAAAGCCGTGTCACGAAGTCGAAAAAACCGGTCCACAAACCATTGGCGCAAATCACCCTCATCCGCATCAATATAGATTGAAAAATCCAGATAGTCAGAAGCGAATGTTATGGGCGACCCATCATCCGGTAATTCACCAGGCTGCAAAATATTCAGCCCTTCAACGATGAGAATATCAGGTTGATCAATAATCACTTCCCCATCGTCCAACACGTCATAAATCAAATGGGAATAGAGCGGCACCGAAAGATTTCTTCGCCCTGACTTTACCTCGCTTAAGAATTCAATAAACCGATGCCGATCATAACTTTCAGGGAAACCTTTTCTTTCCATCAATCCACGCGCTTCCAACTCCTTGTTGGAGAAAAGAAACCCATCCGTTGTAACTAGATCAACTTTTGGCGAACTGGGCCAGCGCTGCATTAGGGCATGAATAATACGGGCCGTCGTTGATTTTCCCACAGCAACTGATCCAGAAACACCAATTATAAACGGGGTATGATTTGCGCCCTTTTTGCCTAAAAAATTTGCCGCAGCCTGATGCAAGCCCTGAACGGCTTCCACATAAAATGAAAGCAGTCTGGTAAGAGGCAGATAAACCTTCTCGGCTTCATCTATTGAAATCGGGTCATTTAGAGCGCGCAGACGCTTAATATCATCTCCGGTAAGGGTCATAGGCTCATCAGCGCGCAATAATGCCCATTGCTCAATCGTGAATTGATCATAGGGGGAAAGATCAACGCCTTTGCGCGCTATATTCATAACAGGCTCCTTTAGGAAGGTCGGTTTTTTATTACCGGATTGATGGATATCAAATCAGAATTAACGGGAGGCTTTTTCTTCAATTCCGGACTGAATGGTCCGACTTTGTAATTCAACCATAACATCATCCAAAGCAACATCACTCACTTTAAGCAATACCAAAAGATGATAAAGTGTGTCGGCCGCTTCTTTTGTAATTTCAGGTTTGTCTTGCGCAACGGCTGCTATTACAGTTTCTACCGCCTCTTCACCCAGCTTTTGCGCACAATGTTTTACCCCCTTTGATAGGAGTTGAGCTGTATAAGAGCTATCTGGGGATTGATCCGCACGGGTGCTTATCATGGCATCCAAATCATCAAGGGAAAATTTCATCACATATTCCTCATAATTTTTTACGATTTATCGAGACGAACGGGGATGCCGTTTTTTGCCATGTGAGCTTTTGCTTCACCAATACTAAACTCACCAAAATGAAAAATCGAAGCCGCTAAAACCGCACTTGCATGGCCAATTTTTACCCCATCCACTAAATGATCAAGTGTACCAACGCCGCCTGATGCAATGATCGGCACCGGCACCGAATCCGATATGGCACGGGTAAGCTCCAGATCAAAGCCGTTTTTGGTCCCATCGCAATCCATCGAGGTTACCAGAAGTTCTCCGGCGCCTAATTCCACCATTTTATGGGCAAATTCCAAGGCATCAATGCCCGTGGCTTTGCGGCCCCCATGGGTGAAAATTTCCCACTCGGAGCAATTATCACCCCCCACACCCTGGCTTAGGCGTTGTTTGACGTCCACTGAAACCACAATGCACTGATTGCCAAACTTATCGGCGGCGCGGGCAATAAAATCAGGGTCTGTGACAGCGGCGGAATTAATCGCAACCTTATCAGCCCCAGACAAAAGCAATTTGCGTATGTCCTCAATGGTGCGCACCCCGCCCCCAACCGTCACAGGCATAAAACAATGCTCTGCGGTACGCGCAACAACATCAAATATGGTCTCACGGCCCTCGTGGGAGGCGGTGATATCCAGAAATGTCAGCTCATCGGCGCCAGCAGCATCATAGGCCATTGCAGCTTCCACCGGATCACCGGCATCCACAAAATCAACGAAATTCACCCCCTTGACGACGCGGCCATCCTTGACATCAAGGCACGGGATAATGCGGGTTTTAAGCGTCATTGTTTCACTTTCCTCAGTAAATCCAACGCTACCTTTGCATCAATCCGGCCATCATATAATGCGCGACCTGAAATCGCCCCTTCAAGAACAGCACATTCCGGCGACGCCAATTTTTCGATATCGGCCATTGAGGCCAAACCGCCCGACGCGATAACAGGAATTTTTACGGATTGGGCTAAATCCAAAGTCCCTTGCCAATTGATGCCGGTTAATATGCCATCACGATCAATATCAGTGTAAATTATAGCCGCAACGCCAGCCCCTTCGAAAGTTTTTGCCATTTCTATTACCGAAAGTTCAGAGGTTTCAGCCCACCCTTCAACGGCAACCTTGCCACCTTTGGCGTCAATGCCTACGGCCACCTGACCCGGGAAATGCTTGCATGCTTGCTTGACCAAACTAGGATCACGCACCGCCACTGTGCCTAGAATGACCCGGGATAAACCCTTATCAAGCCAAGCTTCAATCTGAGCCAGTTCACGGATACCGCCACCCAATTGTACGGGGAAATCCACAGCCTCAAGAACTTCTTCCACCGCTTGCCCATTAACGCTTTTGCCCTCAAACGCCCCATTGAGATCAACCATATGCAGATATTCAAAGCCCTGGCGTTCAAATTCCAAAGCCTGAGCTTTAGGGGAATCATTGAAAACCGTGACCTGATCCATGTCCCCCAGTTTAAGGCGAACGCACTGGCCATCTTTAAGATCAATTGCAGGAAAAAGTATCATGGCTTCCACTCTAAAAAATTTGCTATCATGGTCAAACCGAGTTTTTGACTTTTTTCAGGGTGAAATTGCGTGCCGATCATATTATCGCGCCCAACGCAGGCGGTAATCTCACCCCCATAATTTGCGCCAGCAATCAATTCCTCAGTTTTTGTTACAACCAGATGATAAGAGTGAACAAAATAGGCATGCAGACCGTTCGGCCCGGTGTCAATATCTGCAAATAGGGGATGGGTCTGATGTTTGTGCAATGTGTTCCAACCCATGTGGGGCACCTTTAGCGCACGATCTGAGGGGGTAATTGGCACGACATCGCCCTTAATCCAGCCAAAACCTTCATGTTCACCTTTTTCCAGACCCCGCTCGGCCATCAATTGCATGCCAACGCATATACCAAAATAAGGCACGCCGCTGGCCAATACCTTCTCCTCAAGGGTTTCACGCATGCCCGAGACCGCCAACAACCCCGCACGACAATCCGCAAAGGCCCCGACGCCGGGCAAGACAATCCGATCGGCCTTGCGCACAAGCTCTGCATCATCAGTTACCAAAACTTCTACATCAATATCATTCTCATAGGCGGCACGTTGAAAGGCTTTTTGCGCCGATCTCAAATTGCCAGAGCCATAATCAATGATTGTAATTATTTCGCCCATTATTCTACAGAGCCATTTTGCACTGATTGCGTGTCTACTGACTGCGAATCTTGTGAGATTTCTTTATCTTGTCCACGGGTATGCTGCATATGGGTTTTTTCCCGTCCCATTCTTGCCACCCGACGTTTTATGCGCCCGAAATATTTTAGTTCGGCGCGCATACGATTCTCAGCCATAACCGGGTTAAGGGCATGCCAACCGCGCCGGGCAAAAGAATTCCCTATAATTGAATTTGCTTCAACACCAAGCCACAAAACCGCAAGTATATAGAAGCCCAATATTGGCAAAATCAAACAATCACTTAAGAGATTCAAACCCAATATGAATAATACCATGGCAATGAAAGTGAACCATAATCTGTTGCTAAGCGCCCAAACTGGCGGCAACAAAAATGCAAACCAACTAAAACGATCTGGCAGACAAATCAGATTTTTATCATCCTGACGTCCATTACTTTCATGCAATAAAAACAGAGTCATAGGAAATTCTCGCCTTTGGAAGCGTTGGAACTGGTTAGCGCTATAGAAGGCCCTTAGTGGAAGGAATTTGATCTTTTGTTTTCGGGTCGATGCTTAGGGCAATTCGCAATGCCCGCGCCAAACCCTTAAACGCACTTTCTGCAATATGGTGATTATTTTCACCATAAAAATTTTCCACATGCAGAGTAATTCCAGCATTTATCGTAAAGGCCTGAAACCATTCCTGAAAAAGTTCGGTATCCATTTCCCCCACCTTATCGCGGGAGAAACCAACTTTAAACACCAAAAATGGACGCCCGGAAACATCAATTGCAACTCGCGTTAACGCCTCATCCATGGGTAAATCAAGGGAGGCATAACGGGTGATGCCCTTTTTATCGCCCAGGGCATCTTTTACCGCCTGCCCCAACGCAATGCCCACATCCTCTGCGGTGTGATGAAAATCAATGTGCAAATCACCCTTGGCCTTGATTTCCATATCAATCAAAGAATGGCGGGCCAATAAATCCAGCATATGATCCAAAAATCCAATGCCTGTCGCAATACTACTTTTCCCAGAGCCATCAAGGTCTATCGAAACATCAATTTGAGTTTCCCCGGTTGTGCGGGATATTTTACTCGTGCGCATCACAATTGCCCTTCTCGTGCCAATATATGCTTGTTTACTGATTTGTTGCTTGCTCCATATCAGTTTGTGCGGGGTTGGCAAAGGTTTGAATAGAGCAAATATCTCTCGTGACGTTTGCAATTCACCCATAACATCCTAAATAGATGAAGAATGAAAACTTAAAGGCACACGATATGAGCGAGCAGAACAGAGAATTCCCCGGATGGCGTGGCACAACAATTGTTTCCGTGCGCAAAGGAAACATGGTTG